>CAZNZH010000748.1:0-3102 GCA_964577445.1 uncultured Myxococcales bacterium | reverse complement strand
GTCTGCGAGACCTACAGCCCCGGCGACCCGACCGTGGCGCAGCTCCTGCTGGGCGCGGTCGGGCAGGTCGCGTGCCACCCGGGCACGCCCGACAAGTGCCTCGCGGTGCGGCGCGCCTTCGGGGTGTTCCGCGGCTGCGACTCGGATCTCTGCCTCGAGGGGCTCGCCGGCAGCACGGTCGGCGGCTGCGGCAAGGGCGCCCGGGTGGCGCGCGGCGTCATCGATCGCGTCGCCGGCTCGCCGCTGACGGTCGTGAACTTCCACGGCACCTCGGGCTTCGATGACGCGTCCAACGCCTGCCGGAAGGCCCAGGTCGAGCAGGTCTTCGTGGACCTGGGCGACGGGGCTCCGGGTGCGAACGGCGCGGAGAACATCATCCTGGGTGATCTCAACACCGATCCAGGGCGGCTGGCCGGCAGCGATCCCAGCGCCGACCGCTGGCTGGACTTCGCCGGCGAGGGCAAGGCCTTTCATTTCGTGACCGAGGTCGGCGACGACGCGCCGGCCACATACCTCGGCCTGGTCACGATCGACCACGTGCTGAGCGACGTCTTCGATGGCGAATGCTGGACCGCAGGCGTCACCGAGGGGCACCCGGCGGTCACGGAGGCGCACATCTTCGACCACCTCCCGACGGTCTGTGCCCTCCACAAATAGGTCGTCGCGCCCCAAATTCACGCGGCGGCCGGTGTCCCCTGTTGAGTCGACTTGTGATAAGCCTCATCGTGCGTTCGTTGACGTCTCCTTGGCTGCCGTGGCGCCGCCCGACCGCCGGGGAGATGCGCCGCGCGAGGCGATCACGGGCACACACGGGAGGATGATGATGACCGCGGTATCCCTGCGTTCGGCGCGCTCAATCGCCGGTGCGGCGGCCCTGTTGCTCGTGGCCGCTTGGCTGGGAGCGGCGTGCAGCAGCTCGGAGGTCGGCGGCGAAGGCGACCTGCTGGAGGCGGACTCGATCACGCCGGACGCCACTGACGCCGCGGACGCGACGGACACCAGCGAGACCGTCTCGCTGCCCGACGCAGAGGCGGACGCCGACGCGGACGCCGACGCCATCTCGGACGCGACCGACGCGCCGGAGACCGACGCCGCGCCCTGTGTCGGCTGCCCCGGCTCGCCCTGCGTGGAAAATGGCGACTGCTTCAGCGGCTTCTGTGTCGAGGGCCCCAAAGGCTTTGAGTGCACCAGCGAGTGCAACGCGGTGTGCCCGCTGGGCTGGTCTTGCAAGCCGGTCGGCGGTGGCGGCGACGTCAGCTTCATCTGCGTCTATCAGCACCTGACGTGGTGCTCACCGTGCCGAACCGACGCCGATTGCCGCGACGCAATATCGGGTGGGCTGGCGCATCGCTGCATCCCAGGCGCTGCGGACCAGGGATCATTTTGCGGCACCGCGTGCGCGACCGACCTGGAGTGCCCTGAGGGCGCGACGTGCGAGGACACGACGGTCGGCGAGGGGTCCGTGTCCCTGTGCCGACCCACCAGCGGCGCGTGCGAGTGCTCCTTTCACGCCACGCTGGTCGGCGCGTCCACGGACTGCTCGAACGCCAACGAGGCGGGCACCTGCACCGGCGTCCGGCGCTGCGACACCGGCGGGCTGACCGACTGCTCCGCGCCCGTCCCCGCCCCCGAGACGTGCAACGGGGTCGACGACGACTGTAACGGCATCACCGATGACGGCTTCGAGGGCCTGGGCGAGGCCTGCGACGGGCCGGACGAGGACTCCTGCGCCACGGGCGTGACCACATGCAGCAAGGGCGAGCTGGTCTGCATCGAGACGGGGGTCGGCCAGGTGGAGCTGTGCAACGGGCTCGACGACGACTGCGACGGCCTGACCGACGAAGATTTCCCAGAGCTCGGTCTACCGTGCGATGGCGACGACGCCGACGAGTGCGAAGACGGGGTGTGGGCTTGCGCGCCGGGCGGTGTGGTCGGGTGCACGGACGACGCGGCCAGCAAGGCCGAGATCTGTAACGGCATCGACGACGACTGCGACGGCCTGACCGACGCGGAGGACCCGGATCTGGTCGCTGGGCTCTGTGAGATGCAGTTGGGCGTCTGCAAAGGCGCGGTCGCGACCCCGAGCCTGTGTCAGGGAGGCGAGTGGCTGCCCTGCGGCGCCGCGGAGTATCTCGCCGCCGACGCCGCCTACGAGGCGGGGGTCGAGCTGAGCTGCGACGGCAAGGACAACGACTGCGATGGCCTGACCGACGAGGACTTCGAGCTCGTGCAGGGCGACGGCAGCACGGTGACCGGCATCGGGAAGGCCTGCGGCACGGGCAAGTGCACGGGCGGAAAGAGCATCTGCAATGACGCGGGCGACGGCTTGGCGTGCACGACCGACGCGGCGACCGGTGTCGAGGTGTGCGACGGCGTCGACAACAACTGCGACGGCCTGACCGACGCGGCGGATCCGGCGATGGTGCTGGTGAAGTGCGAGAAGCAGGACGGCGTGTGCGTGGGCGCGATGAAGAGCGCCGCGCTTTGCCAGGACGGGGCCTGGCAGCCCTGCGGGGCCGACGTCTACAGCGCGTTGAGCAGCGAATACCAGGATGGCATCGAGACGGCCTGTGACCTGTTGGACAACGACTGCGACGGCCTGACCGACGACGACTTCGAGTGGATCGGTCCCAGCGGCGCTACGGTGAAGGGCAGCGGAAAGCCGTGCGGCGTCGGGGCTTGCGCCGGCGGGAGCACCGTCTGCAACGCCGACGAGACGGGGATCCTGTGCCCCACCTCGAGCGAGGCCACGGCCGAGATCTGTAACGGCATCGACGACAACTGCGACGGGCAGACCGACGCCAAAGACGACGAGTTGGTAGGCGTCCCCTGCGAAAATCAGGTGGGCGTGTGCGCGGGCGCGATGAAGGTGGCCGCGCTCTGCCAGGGCGGGACGTGGAAGCCCTGCGGCACCCCGGAGTACGCCGGGCACGCGGCGGCGTACCAGGCTGGCGAGGAGCTGTCGTGCGACGGGCTGGACAACGACTGCGACGGGCAGACCGACGAGGGGTTCGTGTGGGCGGCGCCGGGTGGCGGGACCGCGGCGATCGGTGAGGCGTGCGGCATCGGCCTGTGCGCCGGTGGCGTCGTGATCTGCAAGGG
>CAZNZH010000747.1:0-3112 GCA_964577445.1 uncultured Myxococcales bacterium | reverse complement strand
TGAGTCCGGTCTCCTGGTGCTGAATAGCCAGTGGAAAGCTCGCTGCTACGACCCCTCGCAGGACCTCGAGCCCCACCGCTATCGCGACCGATACGCGGGCTATGTGGCGTGGATTGTTCAGCGTTTTGACCCGCGCTGGGTGATCGTGGCGCAGCGGATCAACCGCTACGAGACCTGCGGCCGGTCGGCGTACGACGCGGTGGCGGACTACGCGGGCGAAGCGAGGCGGCGACTCGCGGCGTTGCCGGCTGGGGCGACGACGGCCGAGACCATCGTGACCGTCGACGTCGAGGATCTCTATGGATTTCCCAAGTCCGGCGGGCCCTGCGGCGCGAAGTCGCCCGCGGACTGCTTCGCCGAGCGGTCTGCGCTGCTCGCCAAGGTCGACGCCGACATCCTGGGCCTCGACAGCTACCCGGCCATCGCCGTGCCCACCGTCGGCACCTTGCCGCAGGACTGGCTGGACCGCGTCGCCAGCGCGCGCCCCGACCTCCCCGCGGTGGTGACCGGGACCTCGCTGCCGGCGGTCGATCTCTTCACCCGGAAGGGGACCTGCCAGCCGATCTTGGTGTCCAGCGACGTGCTCCAGCGGGGCTGGCTCGACCAGGTGTTGTCGACGGCGGTCAGTCACGACATGGCCTTCGTCGTGTGGCACCCGCTCCAAGACCTGCTGGACGCGGGCGCCGCGTCGGCCTGCCCGTGCCCCACCGGCGAGCCGGTCTGCGACCACCTGAGCCAGCTCAACGCGGGCGCTGACGACGTGCGCCGCCTCGTCACGGGCGGGCTTTTTGAAAACGACGGGACCGCGCGAATCGGCGGCACGCTTTGGAAAGGACTGTTCACGCCATGACCAAGCCAAATCTCAGGACGCCGACGCTGGCGCTGCTCGTCTCCCTGCTCTTGCCGGCCACGGCGGCCTGGGCCGAAGACGAGGGCGGGACCGCGTCTTTTCAGCAGACGGTGCTTGCCCTCGGGCCGGCGACGGACGCGGGGGCGCCAGCGGTGGCGAAGCTCTTCCGGGAGCGGCTCATGGCGCCGCCCGGTGCGGTCGATCCCGGGGCGCGCGCGTCCTGCGGTCGCTATCTGCCCGTCGCCAGGCGCGCGTTGGACGGCAACAAGGGCGCGGCCTGCTCGGCCAAGATCGACGTGCTACAGGCGCAGGCCATGTGCCGCTGGTTCAGCGGGGCGGACGACGAGGCCGGCGCCTTGCTGCGCGAGGTCGCGCGCATGCGCTGCGCCGAGGAGAACATCGACGGGCTGAGCCGCGCGCTGGATCTGGCTGAGCGCTGGCTGTGGACCGAGCCCGTCCGCGCCCTGGTCGACGCTCAGGCCGAGGGCCCCGAGACCCTGCCGAACCGGGCGCGCCTCGACGCCATCGACAACCGCCGGGCCATGGCCATCGCCGCGTTCGGAGGCAACGGCTGGGGCCGCGGCCTGCTGGTGGTCGCTCGCAGCGCCATGGGCCCCGCGGGCCGCGCCAGCCTCGACGTCGGCGACGTCATCCTCAACATCGACGCCCAGCCGGTCTGGAGCCTCGACGCCATGAAGACCCTGCTGGGCGACGGGAGCCGCCGCCACGCCTTCACGTCGATGCAGTCTGGCCGGCGCGTCGAGGGCTCCTGGATGGGCCTCGTCGAGGGCGTGACCCTCCTGCCGCTGCCCGAGCGCACCGCCGGGCGGTAGCGCGCGCCGCGTCCGTCGCGGCGGATAGGCCCGCCCCGCCGGGTGGGGGTGACGGTGCCGCGCGCGCTCGCGGCCGCGCGTGCTCGGGCCCGGGCCGGGGCGTCGTGTCACGGATGGGGCAGGGTGCCCCTCGCTGGCGTCGCGCGCCGGCGTTGGTGCGGGCCCGCCGGCGACCGCTGAGGCGCTGAGGGCGGGGCCGCCGGAGCGAACCCCGGCCGAAGGCGCGGGCTGGCACCCCCTTTGCACAGGCTGAGCAACCGCTGAGCAACCCGGATCCGCGGTCACACCGGCCGCCGATCCCCCAAACCGAGAGGAAAACCATGGCACTTCAGACTGTCACGACGATGGATTCCGTGACGATCGAGCAGCTACAGGGCCTGATCCAGGAGAACTTCGACAGCGCCAAGGGGCTGCGGCAGGCGGCCAACAGCATCGAAGACGTCAATACGAGCAGCGTGTTGCGGCGCATCGCGAGCGACCGCCTCACCCAGGCCACCGAGCTGCAGAGGTACGTCGAGTTCAACCGCGAGCAGCCCGAGGACGAGGGCAGCTTCGGCGGCACGATGCGCGCGAAGTGGCTCAAGCTCCGCGGCACGCTCAACGGCGGCGACGCCCACGTGGTGCTCATCGAGGCCGAGCGCCTGGAAGACAAAATCCGCGACCTCTATGAGGACGTTCTGAAGAAGACCGCGGGCTCGTCGGTGAACGCGGTGTTGCAGCGGCAGCACCGGGCCGTCAAGGGGCGACATGACCAGGTCAAGGCGATGCGCGACGCCGTGGCGTAGACAGCTTGCACGCTGTGGTCGGTGCAGGGGCAGTCGCCACCGATGGCGCTCCACCGCGCCGCCGCGGCTTGCAGGGAGTGCAGGAGATGACGATGCCCGCGACCTCGACGAAGTCCGCGACGCTGTACCGGATGGTGACCCCGGAGCACATCTGCCCGTACGGGCTGAAGAGCCTCGATCTCCTGAAACGGCGAGGCTTTGACGTCGATGACTGCCACCTCAGGTCGCGGGCTGAGACCGACGCGTTTCAAGCGCGCCACGAGGTCGACACCACGCCCCAGACCTTTATCGCCGGGGAGCGCGTTGGCGGCCTCGACGATCTGCGGGCGTACTTCGGCAAGCCCGAGCCGGACCCCGACGCGACCAGCTACACGCCGGTCGTCGTCATCTTCGCCCTCGCCGCGCTCATGGCCGCCGCGGCGAATTGGGCTGCTGGCGGCGACCTCTTACGGGTGCGCGTTGTCGAGTGGTTCGTCGCGTTCAGCATGTGCATCCTTGCGGTCCAGAAGCTGCGTGATCTTGAGAGCTTCACGAACACATTCCTCGGCTACGACCTGCTCGCCCGCCGCTGGGTCCCCTATGCCTATATCTATCCATTTGGTGAGGTGGTGGCGGGGGTTCTGATGATCTCGGGTATCCTGGTC
>CAZNZH010000746.1:0-3116 GCA_964577445.1 uncultured Myxococcales bacterium | reverse complement strand
CGAATAACCAGCTACCGCCTACCAATCCGTGATGCGGTAGTCCTTGAGGAACTGACCCCAGACGTGCTCGCCGGTGCTCAGCCCGTCGAAGATCGGGTCCACGATGCGCGCCGCCCCGTCGACGATGTCCAGCGGCGGGTGAAAGCCGTGCACCTCGCGCTTGATGTCGGCGTGGTGCGCCGGATCCTCGTCGGTCACCCAGCCGGTGTCGACGCTGTTCATGTGGATGCCGTGCTCGATGTAGTCGAGCGCGGCCGTGCGCGTCATCATGTTCAGTGAGGCCTTGGCCATGTTCGTGTGCGGGTGCCGATCGCCTTTGTAGGCCCGGTAGAACTGGCCCTCCATCGCCGACACGTTGACGATGTGCTTGTCCGCGGTCGGCACGCGGCACATCAGCGGCTTCAGGCGCGCGTTGAGCAAAAAGGGCGCGACCGCGTTGACCAGGTGCACCTCGAGCAGCTCGATGGTGGGCACCTCGGCCAGCTTGAGCCGCCAGCTATTGACCTGGCGCAGATCGACCTGCTGCTCGTCGGCGTCGAGCCGGCCGGCCGGAAAGAGCGCGGCGGCGTCGGCGAAATCATCAGGGACCAGCGCCACCTGAGACATCTCGGGCGCCCTGAGCGCCCGGTCCGCGAGCGACAGCGCCGCGCCCGCGCTCGAGCGCTCCGGCCCCGGCGTCTCCGCGTATCCGAGGAGGCGCCGCTCGAGATCGGTCAGGTCCTGCTCGATGGCCCGCTCGCAGTCCATCAGGTGCGCGTAAAAGCCCGGCGGCCGGCGCACGGTCTGGCACGCGTTGTTGATGATGAAGTCCAGGCGCGGGAGGGTGGTCAGCAGCCGCTCGCAGAAGGCCTCGACGCTGGGCACGTGGCGCAGATCGATGCCGTGGATCTGGAGACGGTCGCCCCACTCGGCGAAGTCGGGCTCGGCGGCGTAGCGGCGGGCGGCGTCGCGCGGGAATCGCGTGGTGCAGATCACCGTACAGCCAGCCCGCAACAGCAGGATCGCGGCCTGATAGCCGATCTTGACCCGCGAGCCGGTGACCACCGCGTAGCGCCCGCGCAGGTCGGCGGTCGGCGTGCGTTTGGCGTGGTTGAGGTCGCCGCAGGGCGGGCAGAGCTGGTCGTAAAACCAGTGCAGCTCGCGGTACTGCTCGCGGCAGGTGTAGCAGGTGCGCGTGAACTCGGTCTGGCCTGGGCTGTCGGGCGGCGGCAGCTCGCGGGACTCGGGCGCGACGAGGTTTCGCTTGCGCGGGGTCTCGAAGATGGGGTTTTCGCGCAGCTTGCGGATGCCGGTCGCGTCCAGGAGCGCCCGGTGCTCGTCGCGCTTGGCGTCGCGCCGGTGGGCCCGCCGCGCGCGGTCGAGCTTCTTCTTGGCGCCTTTGTCGGGCCGCGAGAGCTGGCCCGCGGCCACCAGCAGGCGCCGGGTCAGCGCGGCGTCGAGCCCCACGAGCCGTCCGCGGTCGCTGACGAGCTGCTCGAGCAACGCCACCGCGGCCGCGACGCCGGCCTCATCGACCGCGCCACCGTCCGCTGCTTCGTCTGTCTCCGCCTTCGACATGCCCGGCCTGCTACCCCGTCACGTCCGCCCGAGCAAGCCAGAAGCGCCCGCGGCTTGTCCGGCTGGCGGCCGGAGGCTCGTCGCGCGGCGCGCCGGTCAGCGCCGCGCACCCAGGCGCCGCGCGACCATGAAGCTGACGGCGGTGGCCAGCGGGGCCGCGATGAACGCGACGGCGCTGTAGAGGAGGAGGTTGATGCCGTGGCCGTAGCTGTAGCGGCGCGAGGTCAGGTGGGCCGGGAGGTCGCCGCCGAGGGCGGATTCGGCGAGCCAGACGAGGGCGACGGCGGCGAGGGCGGCGGTGACGAGGGCGGCGAGGGTCAGCAGCGCGCTGAAGCGTGGGCGGCGGGCGAGGCGGGTGCCGAAGAGGATGGCCAGGGCGAGGCCGCCGATGAGGCCCGCCCAAAATGGCAGGGTGCCGGGCGGATCGACCGGCGGTGGGCGGATGGTGATGACGAGGTGGTCCGCCGGCAGCGCGGCGAAGTGGGCCGCGAGGGTGTCGCCGGCGCGGGTCAGCGCGGGCAGGGACCTGGCCTCCCAGCCGGGCGGCAGCAGGACCTCCACGTCGAGGCCGCCAAAGGATTTCCAGGCGCGGGCGGGGGCCAGGGAGTAGGCGACGGTGTGCTCGCGGAAGACGGCGTGGCCGTGAAAGTGCGCCGGGACCGCGCCGTAGCGGACGTCGACGGTGTGGGAGCCGGGGCTCAGGCTCGCGGTGAAGCGGTGGACGCCCGCGGTCTTCCAGGTCTCGAGCTGCACGGCGTCGGCCTCAAAGGACGGGGCGGTCTCGGGCGCCACCCAGGACTCCGGCAGCGCGGCGTCCTCTTGTCGGGTCGCGGTCACGGGCTGGCCGTCGACCAGCACCACCGGCGCGTGGGAGATCTGTGTGGCGACGAAATCGAGGGTGACCTCCACGGCGGCGTCCAGCGGGTTGTCGACGCTGTAGGTCGCGTGCACCAAGGCGTCGCCGCGGTCCGCCAGCGGGCGCAGGTCGATGCTCAGGCGCTCGCCGCGGATCGCGAGGCTCGCGGTCACGCCGTAGGGCTCGCCGGCCATCACGCCGGGCTGCCACGGCGAGGCCATGTTGGCGGCGGCGTCGCCCGCGGTCAGGGCGGCCACGCACGCACACAAAATAGTGAGGTGATTGCGGGGTATTTGAAGCATGGGCGGCATCATCGACGGCGACCGGCGCGCCGTCGAGAGTCTCGACGCGAAATCTCGGGGGCCGCGGTCAGTCCCAGCCCTCAGTCCCAGAAGATCCGCGGGCGCACGGCCAGCGGTTTGCCGTCGATGAGGACCTCGATGACCGTCGAGCCCGGGCCCGCCGGCGCGGTGATGCTGCGCTTGAAGCCGCCGCCCTCGGCGAGCGCGGGGCCGGCGAAGCTCCCCAGCCCGTAGGCGATGCGGATCTCGACGGTCGCGTCCGCTCGGAGAGCGCCGTCAGGCCCCCGGGCGAAGGCCCGGATGACCGCGGGGTTGCCGGACCCGGCCTGAACGTGACGCCCGGCCGGCTCGACCGCGATGGTCACCGGCTCCTCCACCGTGTGCAGCGCGCCCGCCGTGAG
>CAZNZH010000745.1:0-3123 GCA_964577445.1 uncultured Myxococcales bacterium | reverse complement strand
TCGTCAAGGGCGGGCTGACCAATAACCAGATCGACCCGAACGCGCGGCTGTGTATGGCGTCGGCGGTGACGGGGTTTTTGGCGACCTACGGCGTCGACGAGCCGGCGGGCTGCTACGACGACCTCGACGCCTGCGACGTGCTGATCATGTGGGGCAACAACCCCGCCGAGATGCACCCGGTGCTGTTCTCGCGCGTGCTGGACCGGCGGGGGCGCGGCGACAAGGTGACGATCATCGACATCGGCACGCGGCGGACGCGGACGACGGCCCACGCGGACCACTATCTGGAGTTTCGGCCGCAGTCGGACCTGGCGATCGCCAACGGGATCATGGCGCTGCTCATCGCCAATGGCACGTGGGACCGCGAGTTCGTCGAGAGGCACACGAACTTTCGCGCCGACAACGGCGAGCTCAACGGCAAGGCCACCAGCTTCGACGAGTTCAAGGCCGCGGTGGCGCCGTATACGCCGGAGAGGGTGGAGCAGATCTCGGGCGTGCCGGCGGCGCAGATCCGGATGCTGGGTGAGCTCTTCGGCAAGCGCGAGCTGAAGATCACGAGCCTGTGGTGCATGGGGATGAACCAGCACACGCGCGGGACAGCCATCAACAGCTTGGTGCACGGGGTGCACTTGCTCAGCGGGCACTTCGGGCGGCCCGGCGACGCGCCGACCAGCCTGACCGGGCAGCCATCGGCGTGTGGGACCGTGCGCGAGGTGGGCACCCTGGCGCACGCGCTGCCGGGCGGGCGCGTGGTGACGAACGACGGGCACCGGGCGGAGACCGAGGAGCTGTGGAATGTGCCGGTGGGGCGGATGAATGCCAAGCCGGGCTACCACACCGTCGAGATGTGGAAGCGCTTCAGCACGCCGAAAAAAGACGGCGGCGACATCACGACGATCTGGGTGCAGGTCACCAACCCCGCGCAGACCATGCCCAACAGCCACCTGCTGGTGGACCCCAGCCGTAAAGACCCCGACAAGTTCCTGATCGTGTCGGACGTGTACCCGACGGCGACGACGCGCATCGCCGACCTGGTGCTGCCGTCGGCGCTGTGGGTCGAGAAAAACGGGATGTTCGGCAACTCCGAGCGCCGCACCCAGCAGTGGTTCAAGATGGTGGACCCGCCCGGGCAGGCGCGCGACGACACCTGGCAGATGCTGGCGGTGGCGAACGAGCTATTCCGGCGCGGCGTGGCGGGGTTCAAAGACAGAGACGGCAAGGCGCTGATGCGGGTGACCGACGACCAGGGCGTCGAAGTGCCGGTGTGGCAGTGGGACAAGTTCTACACGGTGAACGTGGACCGGTATTTCTTCGAGGAGTACCGGAAGTTCACGCGGCTCAAGCACAAAGACCTGGCGCCTTACGACGAGTACGTGAAGGCGCGCGGGCTGCGCTGGCCGGTGGTTCAAGACGCGAGCGGCGCGTGGCGCGAGACGCGGTTTCGGTTCGCGGAGTTTGACGATCCCTATGTCGAGAAGGGCAAGGGGATAGACTTCTACCACTCGACGACCAAGGACGGCCGCGCGCAGATCTGGGCGCGCCCTTACGAGGACCCGCCGGAGATGCCGGACGCCGAGTACCCGCTGTGGCTGTGCACCGGGCGGGTGCTGGAGCACTGGCACACGGGGACGATGACGCAGCGGATCCCGCAGCTTCACCGGGCGATGCCGCGGGCGTACGTCGAGATGAACCGCGAGGACGCGCGGCGGCTGGGGGTCCAGAACGGCGAGACGGTGCTGGTGGAGTCGCGGCGCGGGAAGATCGAGCTGGTGGCGTGGCTGGACGGGCGCGGGAAGCCGCCGGCGGGGTCGATCTTCGTGCCGTTTTTCGATGAGCGGCTGTTGATCAACGAGCTGACCCTTGAGGAGTACGACCCCTATTCGAAGCAGCCGGACTACAAGAAGTGCGCGGCGCGGGTGAGCAAGCGGGGAGCGGTGAAGTGAACGGTGACACCCCCGGGCAGGCCGCGCTGGGCCAGGGCGCTATCGCCGTCGGGTTGGCGGTGGTGCTGGGCCTGTCCCTGGTCGGCTTCGCGGTCGGCACGGGCGGCTCGGTGCCGGCGAGCGCTCCGGTTCGCGAGCTGCCGCCTGAGGATTTGGCGAACGCGGACGCGCCGCTGGCGAAGAGCTACCGCGAGCTGCGGGAGCGCACCGAGCCGGGGCGGCAGTGGGACGCGCCCGAGCCGGCGGCGCCGGCGGACCCCGACCCGGCGGCGTACAACCCGCGAGAAGACGAGGTGCGGGCGGCGCTGCGGGCGAGGCGGGCGGAGCTGCGGGCGTATGACGGCGCGCCGCCGGTGATCCCGCACCCCGTCAGCTCGCGCGGGCTGCCGGAGTGCTTGGCGTGTCACGGCGTGGGCCTGCAAATCAAGGACCGCGCGACGCCTGTTCCGAGTCACGAGGCGATGACGAGCTGCACCCAGTGCCACGTCCCGGGCATCTCAAACGTCCCCGGCGCCGACCCCCCCGGCCCGCCCATAGCCGACAACACATTCACCGGCTACTGGCCGCCGCTCTTCGGGCAGCGCGCCTGGGAGATAGCCCCGCCGACCATCCCGCACCACACCCTGATGCGCGAAAACTGCCTGGCGTGCCACGCCCCCGGGAAGATGGTGCCAGTCCCGACCTCGCACCCGTGGCGGCGGACGTGTACGCAATGCCACGCCTCGAGCGCCAGCTTAGACCAGGCACCGATGGCCGAGCATTGAGCGGGATCTCAAGGCGGGGATTCTTGCGCTTCGGGTGGCTCCCCGAGGCCGCAGCCCCGCTGCGCGAGGCCGCCGCGGCGTTCGCGGGGGGAGCGGCAGGCGCGGGTGAGACCAGCGGGGACACGACCAAGCGAGCCCCCGCGAGCGCGGAGCCCGCCGCGCCACCGAACCCGCGCCTCACCCGCACGCGATTTCAGCGCCAAGCGCCGCTCGTGATGGGCGGCACCGCAAGAGTGCTGCCGGAGTCCTGCCTAGCCCATCTAGGCGACCCCTGCCGCACCTGCGTCGACACCTGCCCAGTCGCAGAGGCCCTGAGCCTAGTAGACGCCAAACCCTCAGTAAACGCCGCCCTCTGCACCGGCTGCGGCGACTGCGAAAGGTCCTGCCCCGCCCCAGCCCCAGGCATCCTAGCGATG
>CAZNZH010000744.1:0-3127 GCA_964577445.1 uncultured Myxococcales bacterium | reverse complement strand
GACGGCTCGGGGCCGGCGTGCGGCGCCTCGCGCAGGATGGGTCGTGGACTCACGAACTCGCTCGCCCGACCGGCGGCCTGCTGTGCGGTGCTCTCGTGGGCGGCCGTCCGCGGTCGCGTCGCGCAGATCGGAGCCATAGGGCCCTGCCGCATCAAAAAGGGGTAGAGTCAGGCCAGGCCTGCCGATTCGGACTGTCAATCCCCCGCCCCGATGGGGGTGTGATCGAAGATGAGGGGGGCCTGCCCCCTTGGCGACGGTGTGTGTGCCAACGCGGGACGATAGCGCGGGGAGGCGCCAGGACCGCGAGGTGGAGGGCTTGCCGGTCAGGCCATGGCCGCGCCTTCGAACATTGGAGAGAGGTCGTCCAGGTCGAGGTGCTCGGAGCCTCCCTCGACGATGCGCGGCCTGCGTGGGCCGCGAAACCGATTGAGCCCCACGCCGCGGAGACGTCGTTCGAAGCGCTTCTTGTCGCGCTCGTCCCGCCACTCCCAGAAATCGTCCCACCAGCCGGACTCGCGGATGGTGGTCAGCGCGTTGATGAGCGCAAGGTTGTCCTCGCGCCAATCGCCCGGAACGTCGAGGCGCCTGCGCACGATGTGTCGGATGCGTCCCTCGACCTCGCCGCTGCCGATGGGCAGCCCTTCGGCGATGAAGCGCGGATAGTCCATGTGCTTGCCGTTGAGCGTCAGGTAGCGGCGCGCGACCACGACCGCGCACTCGTCCTTGTCGGTCTGACGACAGCGTCTTTCCTTGCAGTCGTGCTTGCGAAGGTCGGCAAGGATGCTGGGACGCTGGCCCTCCTTGAGCCGCCGCGCCTGCATGGCGATCCACGACGAGACCCGCTCCGGGTCGGGCTGACACGCCTTGGCCGCACCCGCGATGTACTCGACGGCGTGGAAGAAATCCGCGCACACCGAGCGCTTGGGCTGCGCTCCGAACTGCTCGTCGAACTGCAGGACCTGCCACCGCGCCCACGGCCATACCGACGAGGTGTACGCGTGGATATGAACGAGGGGATGCATCAGGATGGACACATCGCGAAACACGCGGAAGTTCTGGACCCTCAGCGACTCGATCCTCATCCGTCCTCCTCCTCCTCGACGTCGGCGGGCCCGTGTGTGTCATCCGCATCCATCGCGCCGCTCTCGTCATCCGCGGTGTCGAAGATGCTTACGGGCGCGGTCAGGCCGGCGAGGAGCGACTGGCGAGCCGGAGGTTTCGCCGGGGTCGCGGGAGGATGGAGGGGACGGATACACTGCACTCTTCCTCTGCTGGCGAGCAACGCCGGACGTAAGTCGCGAGCAAGATGTGGCGAGCTTCTGGCGCCCAGACTCCACACGGCGCGCCAAAAATGTGTCGTTTGGGCGTCAGACGGCGATTCTTCGCGTCGAGGTGAAATTCCGTCCTATAATCCGGCCGCAACTCCGACCTGGATTTCGTATATGCAAGATCTCTCGGTGGCCGAAGACATCGTTCCGATCGGCGAGTTTCGCTCTCGTTCCGGCGAGTTGCTCGATCGTGTTCGTACGACCGGGCAGCCTGTCGTCATCACGCAGCACGGCAAGCCTGCTGCGGTCGTCGTCTCACCGGCGGACTTTGACCGGTTCCGAGCGGTCATGGCGTACCGTCAGAGCATCGAAAAGGGGCTGGCCGAGGCTGACGCGGGCGAGACGGTGCCGCTCTCCGAGGTTCGAGCCTGGCTCGCCTCCCGACGCAAGCCGGCATGATTGTCCGCTTGTCGCCCGCGTCCATCCAGGGCTTGGCCGAGATCGAGGACTACATCGCGCTCGACAACTCGGCGGCAGCGGCGCGCTTGGTCGGGCGACTCCTGGACGCGGCCGAGCGGCTCGCCGAGTTCCCCGAACTCGGCCGCCGTATCCCTGAGTTTCCTTCGTCCACGCTCCGGGAATTGGTGCAACACAACTACCGGATCGCCTATCGCATCACTGACTCCGAGGTCGAAATCGTCGCCGTCTTTGAGAGCCATCGCCTCTTGCCCACAGAGCCTCTTGATCGAGACGACATCGACGATTCGGACGCTTCGTAGGTCGCCCCGCGGCATTCAGGGCATGCGCGTTACGCTCAGCGCGCGGCGATGTCGGTCGGTCGGGCCGCGACGCCAACGTCTTGGCGAGGCCCTAGCGCCAGGCGGGGTCCAGGAACCAGCGCCAGGCGGGGACTGCGGCGATTTGGCCTGCGGGGGTTTGGATGGGCTCCTCGTCGAATAGGGTGACGATCTCGGCCTCTTTGAGGCCTTGGTCGGTCATGGCCTCGGTGAGGGCTCGCAGCTCGCGGGTTCGCGTCTCGGGTGACGCGAGGTCTGCGCAGACCTGGACGAGGCGCGGGGTCTTGCGGTGCGGCGCGCGGGCGATGAAGTCCACCGCGTTGCCGGCGGCGGTTTGGACGTACGCGCACTCGTAGCCGTCGCGGCGTAGCTGGAGGTAGACGGCGGTCTCCAGCAGGTGGCCGGTGTCGGCTGCGGCGGCGTAGGAGTGGGCGCGGGCGAGGCCCGTGTCGATGGGGTAGATTTTGCGTGGGTTGGCGGCGCGGACGCGCTCGGAGGGGGAGTCGATGGAGACGGGGAAGACGAGGGAGGCGTCCTGTAGGTGGTCCAGCATGGCGTAGAGCGTGTCTTTGCTCACGCTGCGCTGCTGGGAGCGCATGTCGTTGTAGATGCGGTGGACGCTGAATCGGCCTGCCGGTGCGTCCAGCAGGCGGCGGATGAGGTAGCGCAGGGCGCTGACGTTGGTCACGCCGTGGCGCTCGACGATGTCGCGTAGCGTCACCACGTCGACGTAGTCCTGCAGCACGCGGGTTTGCAGGTGCGAACTTAGCGACTGCACCTCGGGAAAACCGCCGCGGCTGAGGTAGTCGGTGAAACCTGCCTCAAGCCGGTAGCGCATGGCGGCGGGCGGCGGCCACGCGGCGGGTGGTTCGAGGCCGGCGTGCAGCAGCGACTCGGCGTAGCTGAAGGGCAACAGCTCCGTGACGAGGGAGCGGCCGCGGAGGCTGGTGGCGAGCTCGTGGCTCAGCAGCCTGGCCGATGAGCCGGTCACGGCGATGTCGGTGCCCCCCCCCGTCGAGGGTGCGGCGGACGAAGCGCTCCCAGCCCGCGACGTTTTGAACC
>CAZNZH010000743.1:0-3131 GCA_964577445.1 uncultured Myxococcales bacterium | reverse complement strand
TGCTCGGGGGAGGACTTGCACCTCCAGGTCAGCGCCCATGCCGGGCGCACAACGCAAAGGGCCGGCCGATGAGTATCGGCCGGCCCCTTAACCGTTACCCGCGTCCGCAGCTTCCCTTCAGGGGGCCCGACGACCGCCGCAGACTACCAGCGATAGTGCGCGAACGCCTTGTTGGCGTCTGCCATGCGGTGCGTGTCTTCCTTCTTCTTCACCGCGTTACCGCGGTTGTTGGACGCATCGAGCAGCTCGCCCGACAGCCGCTCAACCATGGTCTTCTCACCGCGCTTGCGCGAGAAGTCGCAGAGCCAGCGCAGGGCCAGCGCGGTTCGCCGCTCGGGGCGGACCTCCACCGGGACCTGGTAGTTCGAGCCGCCCACGCGGCGCGACTTGACCTCGAGCTGGGGCTTCACGTTGTCGACGGCCTTACGGAAGACCCGGACCGGATCGTCTCCGGTCTTCGACGCGACGATCTCGAACGCGTCGTACATGATCTTCTCGGCTACGGCTTTCTTGCCGTCGCGCATGATGACGTTGACGAACTTGGCGACCAGGGTGTCCCGATACTTCGGATCGGGATCGATGTGTCGCTTGGTGATTTCGCGCTTTCTCGGCATGACTGAGTCCTCGGGGGCTGCGCCGGGTTGGGGGTTGGTTCAGAATAAACGCGGCAGCGGCGCAAGGAGGCGCCCCATCGACGCGTTCGCGAAACCCGAAGGTGTATCTCGATACTCCGAGGTTTCGAGGACGCGTTGATGGGGGTGGATCCGCCGCGAAGGTGACGTGCTTATTTTGAACCAGCTCCTTACTTGCCGCGCTTGGTGCCGTACTTGGAACGACCGCGCTTCCGGTTCGCCACACCCGTGGCATCCAGAGTCCCGCGGATAATGTGGTAACGCACGCCGGGCAGGTCCTTGACGCGGCCGCCACGGATGAGCACGAGCGAGTGCTCCTGAAGGTTGTGGCCCTCGCCGGGGATGTAGGAGGTCACCTCCATCCCGTTGGTGAGACGCACACGAGCGATCTTCCGCAGCGCCGAGTTCGGCTTCTTCGGTGTGGACGTGTAGACGCGCACACAGACACCACGCTTTTGCGGGCAGCTCTGCAGTGCCGGAGCGGAGGTCTTCTTCCGCTGCTTCTCGCGTCCCATTCGGACGAGCTGATTAATCGTAGGCATTCGGGGTTCCGTTCCTGCTGGCCGCGAGGCCCCGGTCTGACGGGGAGGCGGATTCTAGGGTGCGTCAGCGACAAGTCAAGGGGGATCTGGCCGAGCGACTGAGGTTGTCGCTCGGCCAAGGGTGCCGCGGGGTCACGCAGAGGGGCGGCGCTTCGTGACGGCGGGCTCTTCCGCGTCAGGGTTGATCGAGAGTCCGAGGTCATTATAGACCGGCACGCCGGTGCCCGCCGGGATGAGCCGCCCCATCACGACGTTCTCCTTGAGGCCGCGCAGCGTGTCGACCTTGCCCTGGATCGAGGCCTGGGTGAGCACCTTCGTCGTCTCCTGGAAAGAAGACGCCGACAGGAAGCTGTCGGTCGACAGGCTGGCCTTGGTGATGCCGAGCATGATCGGCTCGCCCTGCGAAGGCTCGCCGCCGCGGGCGATGACCTTCTGGTTCTCCTCCTCGAAGCGGTGACGCGGCACCTGCTCGTTGATGAGGAAGCTGGTGTCGCCGACGTCGACGATCCGCACCCAGCGCAGCATCTGGCGGACGATGACCTCGATGTGCTTGTCGTTGATCTTCACGCCCTGCAGGCGATAGACCTCCTGGATCTCGTCGACCAGGAAGCTCGACAGCGCCTTCTCGCCCTTCACCCGGAGGATGTCGTGCGGGTCGGGCGAGCCGTCCATCAGGGGCTCGCCGGCGCGCACGTAGTCGCCCTCGTGCACCGAGATGTGCTTGGACTTCGGGATGAGGTACTCGGCCGCGTCTCCCACCTCGGGACGAACGACGACCTTTCGCCTGCCCTTGGTGTCCTTGCCGAACTCCACGTGGCCCTCGATCTCCGAGATGATCGCCTTCTCCTTGGGCTTGCGCGCCTCGAAGAGCTCGGCCACTCGCGGGAGACCGCCGGTGATGTCCTTGGTCTTCGTGGTCTCGCGCGGGATCTTGGCGAGGATGTCGCCGGCATCGACCGTGTCGCGGTTCGCCACGGTGATGTTGGAACCCACGGGCAGCATGTACTTGATCGAAGCGATCCTCTTACCGTTGGAGTCGATGCGCCCGGCCTTTCCGTCCTCACCGAGGATCTCGATGTGCGGCCGAAGGTCGCTCTTGGTCTCCGTGATCACCTTGCGCGAAAGCCCCGTGACCTCGTCGACCTCCTCTTTGACGGTCTTGCCTTCCTCGATGTCGCCGAAGCGCACGGTTCCCGAGTACTCGGTCACGACCGGCAGCGACCAGGGGTCCCACTCGGCGACGGTCTGGCCCTTGGTTACCGCGTCGCCGTCTTTGACGTGGATGCGGGCGCCGTAGACGACGTTGTAACGCTCCTTCTCGCGCCCGCTCTCGTCGATGACGACGAGCTCAGCGTTCCGGTTCATCACGACCAGCGTTCCGTCAGCCTTGGCCACGGAGTTCAGACCGCGGAAGGCGATCGTGCCGTCGTTGCGCACCTCGAGGGTCGACTGCTCGGCACGCGCGCGGGCCGCGCCACCGACGTGGAACGTACGCATCGTGAGCTGCGTACCGGGCTCGCCGATGGACTGCGCGGCGATGACGCCGACCGCCTCGCCGACGTTGACCATCTGGCCGCGCGCCAGGTCACGCCCGTAGCAGAGGACGCAGACGCCCTCACGGGTCCGACAGGTCAGCGTGCTCCGAAGCTCGACGGACTCGATGCCGGCGTTCTCGATGCGCTCGACCTTGATCTCGTCGATCTCCTGGTTGGCCTCGACCAGCACCTCGCCGGAGTAAGAATCCACAACGTCGTCGAGCGCCACGCGGCCGAGGATACGGTCCGCCAAGGGCTCGATGACCTCACCGCCCTCGACCAGCGGGACGACGGTCACACCATCGAGGGTGCCGCAGTCGTACTCGGTGATGACGCAGTCGTTGGCGACGTCGACCAGGCGGCGGGTCAGGTAGCCCGAGTTCGCCGTCTTGAGCGCCGTATCGGCCAAGCCCTTTCGCGCG
>CAZNZH010000742.1:0-3134 GCA_964577445.1 uncultured Myxococcales bacterium | reverse complement strand
ATCCAGCGCCTCACCCCCGAAGACCCCGCCGGGCCGCCGATCCCCGGCGCCGTGCCCGCGTCCGTCCCGCTCTTCGCCGCCGACGGCACGCCGCTGCCCGCGCCCAAGGACAACGGCAGCTACCGCGCCGATCTCTCAGGCGGCGCCTTGCCAAAAGACACCTGGGTGTGGGTGGACTCCTGCTCCAAAGACCAGCTCTTGGGCCAGGTCCTGGGCCTGGTCGCGCTCTACGAGGCCATGGCCGGCGACCCCGACATCGACCAGGCCCTCGTCGCGCGCCTCGCCGCCGACGCCCGCGAGGTCGGCGGCATGCTGATGAAGCGCCGAGCCCTGGCGCCGCTCGAGACCGCGGCCGGCTTCACCGATGACCTCTACGACCTCATCATCATGGACGCCGACGGCCGCGCCACCTTCTATCACGACCTCAACCCGCTGAGCCTCGAGAAGATCTACGTCAGCCCCGATGACGGCGTCTTCAACCTCTTCAACCTCATCGTGAGCTGGGCCGTGGTCGCGGGCCTTCACCACGTCACCGGCGATGAGGCGCTCGAGGCCTATCTCTATGAGGATCTGCTCCGCGGTCGCCAGTACCTGACCCGCCTGGTCCAGGGCAAAGCGGCCGGGGCCATCGACTATGTCTATAACGGCGTGAAGACCAACTTCGACAACCCCGAGATGGTCGGTCAGGCGCTCTTCATCATGCTCTTCACCGAGCGCGACCCCGAGGTGGTCCAAGCCGCCGAGACCTACCTCCACGACGGCTGGTGGCAGCCCTCAGGCGAGCGGTTCGCCGCCCGATTCGCCAAAGAGCCGCTCTGGCACGCCTTCCGACTCGCCCTGAGCGACCGCGGCGCCGACCCGGCGCTCTTAGCCGAGTACCGCGCGCTCATGGCGACCGCGAGCCTCGGCCCCTACTGGGACGAGCCGCGCGTCAACTGCGACGCGGCCGAGATCGCCGCCGGCACCTGCCTCGCCGTCGACGGCAAGACCACGCTCACGCTCGAGGGCAAGGGCTTTTACGAGGACTGGTCCGCCACCGAGGCCCTGGACTTCGCCAACCGCCCGACGTCGAACTACGACGCCCGCTCCAACCCCTTCGCGGTCAACAGCGGAGGCGACCCCGGCCGCCTCAACCCCGGCGGCGATCTCCTCGCCGGATACTGGCTGCTTCGCGCCCTGGACCGCACCGCGGCAGGCGAGCGCAACCTGTCCGCCCACGCCCGAGAGCACATCCCGGTCGGCGGCGCCGTCGGCCCCACCGCGGACCCCGAACCCGACGGAGCCCCCGACGCAGCGCCCGACAGCGACGCCGACGCAGCCACGCCCGAGATCCCGCCCGACCCCGACAGCGCCGTCGAGCCGGGCCCCACCGCCGACGAACCCGCGCGGCCGAGCGCGAGCGGCTGCACCGGCGGAGACCCCGCGCCGCCCGTCCCGTGGCTGTCGCTCTTGGCGCTGCTGCTGCTGCTGCACCGCGGCGCGCTGAACCTCTCGCGCATCCGCCGTCGAGCCATCGCACGTCTGCTCGCGTGACGGTGGCTCGAACGCTTCGCTCGACCCGCGGGGATTCAGACTCGGTGTTCGCGCAGCGGCGAGACACGGGCCAACGCCGCGAAGTCGCGGTCTCGGTGCAGTAGCTCCAGGTTGTGGCGCACCGCAGACGCCGCAATGAGGCAGTCCACGCTCGACCGAACAGTCAAGCCACCTCGCCGCGCGGCTCGGTAAAGCTGCGCCGCCTCGACGGCCAGGTCGCGGGGCATCGGGTCGTCCACGCAGGGCAGGCTGAACATCGCGTCGCGGGCGATTCGGTAGGCTCGCTCGTCGCAAAACCCCTGCAGCACTTCCTGGATGACGGGCGGGCAGGTCACCACCGCGTCGAAGGGCACGAGCGCTTCGAGGTCCAAAGCGTCGACCCGTGCGAAGACAGCGGTCCAGACCGAGGTGTCGACCAGGATCACTGAGGAGGTGCTTCGTCGCCGGCATCCCGCCGCATCGTGCTCAGGTCGCCCTCCCACAGACCGGTCCCGCGCAGCTCCAAGATCCGCCGCGCCCGGATGCGGTGGACCAGCTCGTCGAGGGCGCGCTGGACGGTCGCGGAGTACGTTCGCTCGCCCGTCAGGGCCTGGGCCTCGCCGAGCAACACGGGATCAACCATAAGAGTTGTGCGTTTCATATGGCGAGTATGGTGCAGCGAACGGCTCAGATCAAAGCACCGGTCGTTCCCGGGCGTGCCGGCGACCCTGTCAGCGCTTGGCGCGGCCGCCGGGCTTGGCGCGCGACTTGGGGGGCTTGCGGCGTGGGGCCTCGAGGCCGCCGTCTCGGCTCTTGGGCGGGGGCCCCTCGCCGGGCTCGCGGGCGGGGCGGAAGCTCGCCGGGCGGCCTCTCAGGCGGGTCTCGCTCATTCGCGCCAGGATCTGGGCGCCGTATTTGCGGTCGACCTCGACCAGGGTGTGGTTGGAGCGGATGTCGATGGGGCCGATGGCCTCGTTGGGGACGCCGGCCTCCTTGACGATGGCGGCGACGATGTCGCCAGGGCCGAGGCCGACCTTGGAGCCCTGGGAGATCCAGAGGTTGACGGTCGCGGCGCCGGGGGGCGGCGTGGGGCGTGCGGCCTCGGACGCGGGCTTGGCTTTGGCGGCCGCGGCGGCCTTCGCAGGCGGCGCGGCCTTCGCAGGCGGCGCGGCCTTCGTAGGCGGCGCAGGGTGCACGGCGGGCGCGGCTTTCGCGGCTGCGGCCTTCTTCTTCGGCGCTGGCGGGACGCTCGGGGCGGCCTCGGGCTCGGCGGCGAACGCCGTGGCCTTGGCGCGGGACTTGGGCTTGGCCAAAGCGGGTTCGGGCGCGATCTCGGGCGGCGCTTCCTTGGCCTTTGCCTTGGTTTTCACCTTTGGTTTCACGAGGTTGGGCTCGGCGGCGGCCTCGGCGGGGGCTGGCTCCGGCGGGATCTCGGGCGCGGGCGCCGCCTTGGCCTTCGCCCTCTTCTTCGGCGCGGCCTGGATGGCGGACGCGATGGCGGCCTGCTCCGCCGCGGCGAGGGTCGCCTCGAGCTCGGCCGCGGACTTGGCTTCCAGCGCCGCTGCGGCTACCTGGACGGCCAGCAGCGCGGCGCGGGCCTTCTTGTTCTTCTTGATCTTCTG
>CAZNZH010000741.1:0-3136 GCA_964577445.1 uncultured Myxococcales bacterium | reverse complement strand
CAAGCTGCAAGAGCTTCCGCTTGCTCATCACGGTGTACTCGAGACCCAGCCGCGCGAACTCGATCTGCCGCGGGTGGCACGCCACGCCCGCGTTATCGAGCACCCAGTCGTAGAGCGCGCGGTTTTCCTCGAACTCCAGCGTGCAGATCGAGTGGGTGATGCCCTCGATCGAGTCCTCCAGGCAGTGCGCGTAGTCATACATCGGGTATATACACCACGCGTCCCCGGTCCGGTGGTGGGTCGCGTGGACGATGCGGTAGAGCAGCGGGTCGCGCATCAGCATGTTCGGCGACGCCATGTCGATCTTCGCCCGCAGCACATGGGCCCCGTCGGCAAACTCACCCGCCCGCATCCGGCGAAAGAGATCCAGGTTCTCGTCGACGCTGCGCGCGCGAAACGGGCTGTCGGTGCCCGGGACCTCGAAGGATCCTCGCAGCTCGCGCACCTCGTCTTTCGACAAGCTGTCGACATAGGCCTTGCCGTCCAAGATGAGCTGCTCGGCGCGCTCGTACATGAACTCGAAGTAGTCGCTGGCGAAGCGCGCCTCGCCCGACCACTCAAAGCCCAGCCAGCGCACGTCCGTCTTGATCGCGTCGACGTACTCCTGGTCTTCCCTCGTCGGGTTCGTGTCGTCAAAGCGCAGGTTGCAGGTGCCCTGGTAGTCTCGCGCGATGCCGAAGTTCAGGCAGATCGACTTGGCGTGGCCGATGTGGAGGTAGCCGTTCGGCTCGGGCGGAAAGCGCGTGGCCACCGCGGTGTGCTTTCCGCTGGCCAGGTCGCGGTCGATGATGTCGCGGATGAAGTTCGACCGGCGCGCGCCGCCGCCTTCGGTGTCTCTAGCGTCTTCGGGCGTGCTCACGCGGGCCTCCTCGGGGGTGCGTCTGCGCACCAAGCCGTGTCTGTGGTGTCGCGCGGCGGCCCCGACCCGTCAAGGGCCTTGTCCCGGTCGCCGCCTCGCTCCCCGCCTTGCTCCCCCCGGACCGCGCGGCCTATCCTCCGCAGGCGCGCCGCCCCGGGACCCCCTGCGCGAAGGCCCTCCTTGCCGAACACCCCGTCACCGCTCGCGGCCCTGCTGCTCGCGTGCCTCCTGGCCGCCCCCGCTCGCGCCACCGAGCCGCCGCCGCCCGTGGCCCCAGAGGTGCCCTCGGTCGTCGCCTCCCCGAGCTACGAGGACGGACCGTTTCAGCCGACCCTCCGCGTCCCCGGTGGCCCGCCGCGCCTGCACTGGAACCCCGCCTGGCCCAAGGTGCGCTGGCCCGAGCTGGCCGTCACCGGCGTCGCGAGCGTCCTCGCCCTCACCACCGCCATCGTGAGCCCGCGCAGCAACCACCGCCGCGGCGGCATCCTCGCCGACGAAGACGTCCGCGGCGGCATGCGCGTCCCCAGCCAGCGTGGCCGCGACCGCGCCGCCGACGCCTCCGACGTCCTGCTCACCTTCACCCTGTCCTACCCCTTCGCCGTCGACGCGCTCGTCGTCGCCGGCTGGCGCCACCGCAGCCCCGCGGTCGCCATGCAGATGGTCGCCATCAACGCCGAGGTCCTCGCCGTCACCGCCGGCATCCAGGGCCTCACCAACATGCTGGTCAGCCGCGAGCGCCCCTACGGTCGCGAGTGCGGCAAGTCCCTCGATCCCGAATCCGACGCCTGCACCGGCTCCGTCCGCTACCGCAGCTTCTTCTCAGGCCACACCGCCCTGACCTTCTCAGCCGCCGCCGTCACCTGCGCCCACCACCGCTACCTGCGCCTGCACGGAGACCGCGGCCTCGACGCCATCCCCTGCGTCGCCGGGTTTTTGCTCGCCGGGACCACCGGCGCCCTGCGGATGGCGGCCGACCGCCACTACGTCAGCGACGTCCTCGTCGGCGCCGCGGTCGGGACCCTGGTCGGCTACGGCATCCCCTACCTCTTCCACTACCGAAAGGGCGCGGCCATCGCCCCCACCGACGAGCCCCCCGGCTTCTCCATCACGCTGGTCCCGGCCTCAGTCGGCACCGGCGCCGGCATCTCGGGGGCCTTCTGATGGGTCGCGACCTCGTCAAATACCTCGCCACCACCTCACTCTTCGCGACCCTCGCGACCCTCGCCCCCGCCCCGGTCCACGCGCTGCCGACCCTGGACTGCGAGCCCCGCCACCCCACCGACGTGGCCGGCACCACCTGCTCGATTCTCCCCGACGACCCGCGCGGCCACTGGGAATCCGGCCGCATCCGCCCCTTCGTCTCGTCGTCGCTGGACGTCGGCCTCCTCTACCTCCGCCCGCGCTTCTCCTTCGGCTACGGCCGCCCCTTCTGGCTGTGGGCCGGTGTCGAGGCGAACCCGATCTTGTCGCTCGAGCAGGTCGGCGTCTACGGCGGCGTCCGCCTCGCCTCGTCCTACGTCGATCTCCGCGTCGGCGCCCGCTACGCCTACGCGATCTCGGCGTCCTTCCTCGAGCGCCGCGACACCTACAACCCCGAACAGCTCGACTCCCGCGCCGGCCCGCACTCGACCTACCTCTCGCTCGAGACCGAGCTGAGCGCGTCGATCCCCCTGGGGCCGGGCGCGATCTTGTCCGAGACCGGCCTCACGCTCATCACCGGCGTCAGCCGCGGCTACAACGTCTTCGAGGAGACCCTGCGCGTCGTCGCCGACCCGCCCTTCGTCTGGCGCCAACGCCTCGGCTACGCGCTGCGCGTCCGCAAAAAAGGCGCGCTCAGCATCGGCCTGGTCGTGGAGGCCGTAGGCAACCCAGCCCGAGATCTGGTCGTCATCCGCGGCGGGCTGCTGGTGCGGATGCAGCTCTTCTACAACCTGTCCCTGCGCGGCACCTTCGTCCCGGTCATCCACAGCAAAGACGATCTCGGGCTGGCCGGCGCCGACAGCTTCCAGATCGGCATCCGCTGGCTGTGGGCCTCGGGCGACTGAATCGAAGTGGGCTAGCAGTTTCTGGCCACGTTCCGTCTTCGCGGAGCGGCTAGGTCGACAGGCGCTTGACTCTACGGACTGACAGGATTCACTATCGTCAGATGAACGTAGCCTCGCTGAATGACTACCTCCAGGTAGCCGCACACGTCGTGACCATTCTCGGTCTTCCGCTGGGCTTCATACGTAGGATCTTAAGAAAAACCGTCGTGAGTTCAACGGGATAGAAAGATCG
>CAZNZH010000740.1:1537-3138 GCA_964577445.1 uncultured Myxococcales bacterium | reverse complement strand
GTCGGCGGCGGTGATCAGTTCAGCATCTGCGCGCCGCCGGTGGTGGTGCTCTGCCAGCAGTGCAGCGAGAACCTGGACTGCGGCGGGCCCAGCGACCTGTGCCTGGACCTCAGCGACGGCCGTCAGTGCGGGCTCGACTGTGGGCCGGGCACCGAGCCCTGCCCGGCGGCGTTCGAGTGCAGCGACGTCCCCGGCCCCGGCGGCGAGACGGTCAAGCAGTGCGTGCCGAAGAGCGGCGCCTGCACCTGTGATGAGAGCGTCGACTTTCAGACCGACCCCATCAACTGCGGCAAGTGCAAGCGTAGCTGCGAGTTCCCCCACGCGATCCCCGGTTGCGTCGACGGCGGGTGCACCATCGCGGGGTGCGAGGAGGGGTACGGCGACCTCGACGAGACCCTCGACAACGGCTGCGAGTACGAGTGCACCAAGACCTCGGACATCGACCTGCCGGACGTCGCCGGCATCGACTCCAACTGCGACGGCATCGACGGCGAGGCCGCCCGGGGCGTGTTCGTGGCGCAGTACGGCAAGCCCAGCGGCGCCGGCACGCGAAACAGCCCCGTGCAGACCATCGCCCAGGGGCTCGCGAAGGCCACCAGCACGTCCAAGGACATCCTCTTCGTCGCGTCGGGCTCATACCGCGAGCAGGTCATCGCGGTCGACGGTGTGAGCATCTACGGCGGCTACTCGCCAGACGGCAAGTGGACGCGCGACCCGGCGTCCTTCGAGACCATCATCATCGCCGAATCCCCAGACGCCACCGGGCAGATCCGGACCATCGTCATGGACGGGTTGACCAAGACGACCGTGTTGGGCGGCCTGACGGTGAACTCCGGCTCGAACACGAGCGAGAGCGGCAGCAGCTACGCGGTGTGGATTCGCAACAGCGGCGACGCGGTGCGCATCGTCGGCTCGCGCATCATCGGCGGCAACGGCGGCCCCGGGAAGTCAGGCGCCAACGGCAAAAAAGGCAGCCCCGGCGCGCAGGGCCAGCCAGGGACGCAGGGGCTGGCGGACTGCAAGTGCAACGAGGGCATCACCTTTCAGGGCAAAGGGGGACCCGGTGGGGTCCCGACCTGCCCTGATAATGGTGGGGCTGGCGGGTCCGGGGCGTCATCGGCCTGCGGTAGCGGCGTGGCGCCGAGCGGATCGCCGTCGCCCGACGGGACCAAGGGCGGCGCACCTCAACAGAAGGGAGAGGACGGGGCCGACGGCGCAGAAGCGGCAGCCGGCGCCGCTGGTAACGGCGCCGGCGCGGTCGACGCGGAGGGGCTGTGGCGGGGGTCGCACGGCACGAACGGCGAGGCCGGGAACCGTGGCAAGGGTGGCGGCGGCGGCGGGTCGAGCCCCGGGATCCCGATCGGTTGGCTCTCGCTGAATTGCCCGTTTGTCGGCGGCGCTACCTGGGGCGGTGGTGGCGGCGGGGGTGGAAGCGGCGGATG
Organism: uncultured Myxococcales bacterium; assembly: GCA_964577445.1. Lineage (GTDB taxonomy): Bacteria > Myxococcota_A > UBA9042 > PHBI01 > JACKFB01 > JACKFB01. The sequence goes on along the minus strand of CAZNZH010000740.1, from coordinate 1,696 downwards.
CGGCGGCCAGCCCGGACTCCGCGGGACGGCCGGCGGAGGCTCGTTCGGCGTCTTCTCCATCGACTCCGCGCCGCTCCTTCAGGGCTCGGTCGTGGGCCACCGGAGCGGCGGCAACGGTGGCAACGGCGGCCTGCGGGGCACCGGCGGCCGCGGAGGCGC
>CAZNZH010000740.1:0-1527 GCA_964577445.1 uncultured Myxococcales bacterium | reverse complement strand
GGATGTCTCCCGAGGGCAAGGCTGGCGGCGCAGGCGGGCGCGGAGGCGACGGCAGCGACGGCGGCAACGGCGGTGGCGGCGGCGGCGGCGTGGCCTTCGGGATCTACGCCGTCGGCACGTCGGCACCCACCTGCCAGTCGGTCACCTACGAGCCCCTGGGCACCGGCGGGCTCGGCGGCTATCCCGGCGACAGCACGACAAACCCAGGCGCGACCGGCTTGCGCGGTGGTTCCAACGCCGGAACCGGCTGTCCGAAGTAGCCCTACTGCGCGGGATCGGGGAAGCATTCTAGGGGCGTATCCGCGCTGAACTCGAATAGCCATCCGACCTGCGATTGGAAGTTTAGCGTGCTCCCCGTGCCCACGCCCACCAAGCGGCCGTTCGGGAAGGCGCGCGCTCGGCTGAGGAACCAACTCGCGAATACCGGATCAGCATGCACCCCGGCGAAGACCTGCGGGTCCCGCACGATTGGCGACTCCAGGCCGAGGTCGAGCCACCAACGCGCTACTGCTTGCCGCTCGACTTCAGGCGTCCCGATGGGCGCGGCACCGAAGAGGAGCCAACGGTCTGAGCCCAGGTGGAGCGCCCCTGCGGCTCCCGGGCCGGGGCGTCACTGAGCTCCCAGAGCCTCAAAGGGACGCAGCCGGCGTCGATATGGCTGACCATCGGCGTCCCGACTCCATCCGAATACACCGTCCCGACCACCACTGCGCCGCCCAACGGCGCGTTGAGTACTCCCAGGACTTTCGCATCGCCCACGCTGGTCGCACAGACTACCTGGCCGCCGTCGTCGAGTCGCCCAACCCAGCCATCAAAATCGCCTGAGAACCCGCCGCCAGCCCAGTATCCAGGCCCGTCCGCGTGCACGACCGAGTCCACGAACGCCGAGCGGTCGAGCACCGTGAGCTGCTGCGTCGAGTGGGCGGAGAAGTAGTCGGTATAAGTCATGATGGTATCGCGCTGAAATTCGCATCACGGGGACCTCCGAAGCTCCTCTGCTAGCTGGTCGACGGTGCTCGCGCGACCGGGGTGGTGCGCTTCTGTTTGCAGGCGGGGGCCGTTCCGCGGGCTAGCGCCGCGCGGAGGCGGGCGTGGCGGCGGCAGGCCCAGCTTGGGTGGTGATGCGACCGGACGGCGAGCTTGGTCAGGGGGACCTCGTCGAAGTGGTGCGCGATGAGGAAGCGGCGGTCGTAGGCTCTGAGCTTCGAGAGCAGCGCGCGCGCGGCGACCTGGTTTTCGACGCTGCTGGTCGGCTCGGCGACTACGGCGCGGGCTGCCGCTGCGCTGACGCAGCGCTGGATTCGCTCGTGCCGAAGCGCCTTCAAGAGCGCGCCCCGCACCCAACCTTGCGCGTACACGCCGAACGGCACGCCGCGAGTGGGGTCCCAGCACTTCGCGGCCTCCACCGCCGCCACGTCCGCGACGGCGCGGACCTCCTGTTTGCTCATCAGATCCCTGTGCGCCGTGGTCATGCGCAGCGCCGTCAGGTGGATGGCGTGACGCTCGGTGAGGACCAGCTCATGGGGC
>CAZNZH010000739.1:0-3138 GCA_964577445.1 uncultured Myxococcales bacterium | reverse complement strand
GCTCGCCGACGACGAAGCGGTTGAGCTCGGCGAGGTGCTCGCGGATGGCCTTGTAGGAGAGCCCATTGAGGTAGTCGATGGCCGCCGCCGCGCCCAAGGCCCCGCCGTAGTTCTGAAGCCCCGCCTCGAAGCGCTCCGGGATCGCCGAGAGCTGAAACGCGAACTCGTCCACGTCGTCGACGGTCTCGCCGCCCAGCAGCCAGGGCGTGAACGCCTCGAGGTGGCTCTTTTTGGCGTAGAGCGCGCCGACGCCCGACGGGCCCAGCAGCTTGTGAAAGGACAGGGCCAGGAAGTCCGCGTCGAGCTTTCGCACGTCGAGCTGCTCGTGCAGAAACGACTGCGCCGCGTCGACCATGAAGAGGGCGCCGTGCTCGTGGGCGAGCTTGCCTATCTCGGCCAGGGGCGTCGAGATGCCGAGGAAGTGCGAGGTCGACAAGACCGTCACCAGCTTCACCCGCCCGCCGCCGAGCAGCGCGCGCAGCTCGTCGAAGGGGAAGACGCCGTCGGGGCGGACGGTCACCTTCTTATAGATGATGCCCTTGGTCTTTCGCAGGCGCATCCACGGGATGGTGTTGGAGTTGTGCTCGGCGTCAGTCGAGACCACGACGTCGCCTTCGCCCAGGGGCAGCGACGAGGCGATGGCGTTGAGCGCCTCGGTGGCGTTTCGCGTGAAGATGATCTCTTCGGGCCGCGCCGCACCCAAAAACCGCTGCACCGTCACGCGCGCAGCGGCGTAGCGCGCGGTGGTGCGCTCGCCGTAGCGGTGCACCGAGCGGTTGTGACACGACGGGTGCTCGCGGTAGTAGCTCGAGATCGCGTCGATGACGGCGTTCGGGCGCAGGGACATGCAGGCGTTATCCAGGTAGATCGCCTTGTCCTTGTTCGGGTAGAGCGTCGGGAAGTCGCGGCGAATCGCGCCGATGTCGAGCTTGCTCACGACGCGACCAGACCCACCCACAGGCCGATGACCGCGGACCAGCAGAGCAGCAGCACGCCGAGGTTGAAGCCGCGGAAGACGAGGCCCGAGGCGCGCGGCGACAGCGAGTACGCCGACGACGACAGCGAGCACTTCAGCCGCGGCAGCAGCGTCGCCTTACCGATGACCTCGAGGTTGGCGCGGCTCAGGGCGGCCGCCATGCGGTAGGGCTTGGCGAACGCGGAGACGAGCTTGGCCGGCAGCCACAGCAGCGCCGTCGCCAGCAGCCCGACGAAGAAGAGCGGCAGCGCCAGGGTGGCGACGCCCAGGATGGAGATCTCCTCGCGCTTGAAATCCGTCCCGCAACATCCTGTGCTTTGCATGTTATTTCACCAACTTGCCGAGCTTGGAGCGCTCGCCGGACTCGCGATAGTCTTCCAGCAGACCCCGCATGCCCTCGACCTTGTCTTCCATGAACACGGCGGTCTTGGCGCGGTAGCCCTCCTCGCTGTCGGTGCCGAGGTAGTGCTTGACCGCGAAGATATTGAACAGTGTGAACTGAAAGCAGCGGGGCTGCCGCTCCCGGTCGTACTTCGAGCCCTTGACGTTCTCGTTGGGGGCGAGGCCCTTCTCCATCAGCGCGAAGCCGGTGGTCTTGCTGCGGCTGTCGGGGTCGGGCTCGTGCGCCGGCGCGAGGCTGGTCTTGAGCACGGCCATCCCGTCGCGGTCCACCAGGGACTTGTCCGCCGGCGGCTCGTAGTTGTAGACCGGGTTCGTGTAGGAGATGCCGAAGTCGGCGTAGAGATCCCTCATGATCTCAAGCACTCCGACCATCTGGGCCGGGAAGAGGTTCATCCCCTTGTTGGCGCCGTCGCACACGTGCTTGATGCCGTGGTCCTCGCAGTAGATGAGCGTGCGGATGTGCATGGACAGCTTGCACAGGCCGCAGGTCGACAGCAAGAAGAGCTTGTGCTTGCGCAGGTTGTGGAGATAGCGCTCGTAGGAGACGTGCTTGAAGAGCTTGGTGACGTCGATGATCTCGTGGTGGATGCGCTCGGCACCGTACTTGTTGGCGAGGGTCTCAGCGCCGCGGGCGGAGTTCTCGGTGCCCGAGAAGCCGAGGCGGTGGTAGGTGACCAAGAAGACCTCGTCGAAGCGCTCGGCCGCCAGCGCCGCGGTCAGCATCGAGTCGGTGCCGCCGGAGAAGAGCACCACGGCCCGGTCGAGCTTCTGGTCCGCCGGCAGCTCGGCGAGCATCCGGCGGCGGATCTCGTCGCCCTCCCCGCTCCCGTCCACCGGTCCCCGCTCCCCGCTCACCTGCCCGACGTAGTCCTCAGTCATCTCCGTGCCTCTGGCGGGGCGATCGTGGTGGCGCGCGCGCGCCCGGATCGAGCGCGGAGCCGCCCGCTCAGCGCGCGTCCGCTGTCTCCCGGTCGACGGCACCGCCGATGACGACGTCCACCCTTCATGCGCTCGAGCCGCCCCCGAGTTTGTCGGGCGCTGGGTCCGTCACCGGGGGCGAGCCGCCGTCGTGGTCGCGGGCCGCCTTGCGCAGCTCCTTCAAGATGTAGTTGAGCGTGCCGTAGTACGTGAAATACACGAACTGCATGGCCCAGCCGACCGCCTCGGCGAAGAGGATGCGGGCGCGGAACGGCAGCAGCAGCGCGAAGCAGCACACCAGCAGGATATAAGCGCGGCTCAACATGTCGCGGACTATAGCCCCAACGTCGGGCGCGTTCCAGCGAGAGGACCGTATGGCGCCCGCTGGGGAGACCGGCCGGGCCGGCGCGCCGCGAGCACGCCGCCTGCCCGGCCCCACGGCGACAAACGCCCCATGTCTGGCGGCGCGCGGGCCGGATGTGGTAACTCCGGCCTCGGATTCGACGCACCGAAACATCCGAGGTCGAGCCCCCCGCGGGGGCGCCCTTGGGACACCTCATCGAGGGATGAACATGAAGGCGGATGCGCCCGCGAAGCGTGACGCGGCCAAGACGATGACGCGCGGCCAGCAGCTCGGCGAGAACACGCGGATCCTCAAAGAGCTGTTCAGCCTCATCCGCCAGAACAAGAAGTGGTGGCTGATACCCATCGCCGTGGTCCTGCTGGGCATGGGGCTGGTGATGGCCCTGGCATCCACGGGTGCCGCGCCGTTCATTTACACACTTTTCTGACGGAGGATTGCGGATGCCGGCCACCGCCGCCCGACCGTTTGCTGGATGGCC
>CAZNZH010000738.1:0-3158 GCA_964577445.1 uncultured Myxococcales bacterium | reverse complement strand
GCGCACGCCGGCAAGCCGGTCGCGTCGTTGCTCACGGCGCGCGGCCTGGTCGACCCCGGCGAGCGCGAGCTGGTGTTTCAGGGTTGGCTCGACAGAGGGCGCCTCGCCGAGTGGCTTGAGGCCGTCGACTCCGACGACCCCGCCATCCTGCGGCGATTCATCGACGAGCGCGTGTCGCTGCTCTGCGGCGCCCCCGGTTGCACCGCGCAGCCAGGAGCGGTCGAGCTGCGCGTCGCGCCGGAGCGCTGCGACGTCTGCGGCGGCTCGGACACGCGCCGCGCATTGGAGGCCTTCATCGAGCGGTGCGCAGCGCTCGACATCAAGCGCGTGCGCATCGTGGGTGGGTCGCCGAACTACCACACCGAGCTCCGCAAGCTGACCGAGGGCGACGCCCGAATCGCGCTGAAGCTCGTCCGGGGCGACGTGCGCCGCAACCAGACCGACGCCAAGGCCGACCAGCGGCACTCCGATCTGGTCATCATCTGGGGCGGCACGATCCTCGACCACTCCACCAGTGAGAACTACGACAGCGCGCTCGGTCGCGTGCTGATAGTCGCCCACCGCGGCATCGCTGGGATGCTGCTGAGGGCCACCGCCGAGCTGTAGGCCCGTCCGCTCGTGCGCGGCCGCGTCCCGCTGCGACACCGCCTCGTCGCGCTCGGTTTGCAGATCAGCGAGCCGAGAGCGGCGCGCCCCCCCCAGAACCTCACCGCGCCACTGCCCCGGCGAACGGAAAGCTACGACGAGTCACCGAGGCCCGTGCGCTGCTGGACGACCCGTGGACAACCGCGGGTTGCGCCCTCCGCAGAGGCGAGCGCAACCCGCGGTAATCTTTGGTGGCCAGGGACGGAATCGAACCGCCGGCACGGGGATTTTCAGTCCCCTGCTCTACCGACTGAGCTACCTGGCCGTGGCGAAGCGAGGCAGATGGTAGTCTCGCCCCCGCGCGTGTCAACCCGAAACGGGCTGAGGTGGCGACGACGCGGCCCCTTGGAAGGTGTCCCGGATCTGGGGACACCTTCTTAGAGCCCGAGATCTCGGAGCGATTCGAAGTGGGCGCGCTGGGCGTCGTCGAGCGCGGCGGGCACGTCCACCATGACCCGCACGTAGAAATCGCCGGCCCCGTCGCGCTTGGGGAACCCCTTGCCGCGGATCCGGATGCGCTTGCCGGAGCTCGTCGCCGCGGGGATTTTCAGCCGCTTGGTGTCGCCGCCGGGCAGCGTGACCTCCACCGATCCGCCCAACACCGCGGTGGTGACGCCCACCGGCAGGTCCATCTCCACATCGTCGCCCAGCCGGCGGTAGATCGGGTGGTCGGCCACGGTGACTTCCAGCAGCAGGTCCCCGGCGGGCCCGCCGCCGGCTCCCGGCTCGCCGCGCCCCTTCACGCGCATCTTCTGCCCGCTGCGAATCCCGGCCGGGACCTTCACGTTGATGGTCTCCGACCCCTGCGGGCCCTTCAGCGTGAACGAGCGCTCGCCGCCGTGATAGGCCTCGTGAAACCCCACCGTGAGGCCGCTCTCCACGTTGCGCCCGCGCGCCGGCCGCCGGCCGCCGCCGCCACCGCCGCCGAAGGGGTTGAACCCGCCTTGCGCCCGCCCGCCGTTGCCGCCCCCGCCGCCGAACAGCGACCGGAAGTCGAACCCGCCCGCGCCGATGTCATCGAAGATCGAGCGGAAATCGAAGTTCTGGAAGATGTCCTCCTGGCTGTACCGCTGCCCGAAGCCCTCCGCGCCGAACATGTCGTACTGTTTGCGCTTTTCGGCGTCCGAGAGCACGGCGTAGGCCTCGTTGACCTCCTTGAAGCGCTCCTCGGCCTCCTTGTCGTCCGGGTTGCGATCCGGGTGGAACTGCAACGCCAACTTGCGGAACGCCTTCTTGATCTCATCGGCGCTGGCTTTGCGCTCGACTCCCAGCGTCTCGTAATAGTCGCGAGCGGCCATCGTCAGGACTCCTTGGAAGCTGCGGCCTCTGGGCGCAGCCGGCGATACGATGAGGACGCCACGGCGCGGGTCAAGGTGGCGCCACACCTGCCGCGGCACCTTCGCCGCGCGGATCGGCCGCGCCCGTCAGCGTCCCGTCGTCGGCGCGCCACACGGCCATGGCGTTTCCCATACCATGCACCTCGCGCAACACATGCCCGCGAGCCTTCAGCATCTTCAGAGTATCTGGGCTCAGGCCCAGACGCTCCCACACGAGCTGATCTGGATACCATTGATGATGCACCCGCGGCGCGCCGACCGCCTCGCTGACGTCCATCTTGAAATCGACGACGTTCAGGATGCTCTGAAGGGTCGTGGTGATGATGAAGGACCCGCCCGGGCTGCCGAACGCCCCCACCGCCCCGCCACCTTTGAGCAGCAGCGTCGGGGTCATGCTCGACAGCGGGCGCTTGCCGGCCGCGATGGCGTTGGCCTCGTCGCCCACGAGCCCGAAGGCGTTGGGCACCCCGGGGCTGGCCGAGAAGTCGTCCATCTCGTTGTTGAGGACCACGCCCGTGCTGCCCGCGACGCGGCCGCTGCCAAAGCGCAGGTTGATGGTCTGCGTGCAGGCCACCGCGTCCCCGTTGGCCAAGATGATGCTGAAATGCGATGTGTGGGTTCGCTCCCGCGGCCGCACCTTCACCTTGGCGATGGCGCTGGCCTTCGTCGCGCGCCGCGCCCTCGCGACCTCGCGGCGCAGGCGCTCCACGGTCGCCTCGCCGGTAAATGACTCGCGGTCGACCGTGGTGTAGTCGGGGTCGCCGAGCCCGCTCGCGCGCATCGCAAAGGCCCGCTTCATCAGCTCCGCCAGCCGATGCACATACTCCGCCGAGCCGAAACCCCACGCGCTGACGTCGAACCCCTCGAGCACGCTCAGCATCTGGACCAGCAACAGCCCACCGGAGCTCGGCGGCCCCATGCTGACCACCTCGTAGCCTCGATAGCTGCCGCGCACCGGCTCGCGGCGCTCCACGGTGTACTCCGCCAGGTCGGAGAGCTTCCAGACGCCACCCTCGGCGTTCACCGCCCGCACCAGCTCACGCGCGGTGGCGCCGGTGTAGAAGTCGCTGCCCGCGCTCGCCGCGATGGCCTCGAGGGTCCGCGCGAGGTCCGGCTGGCGCAACACGGAGCCCACCTTCGGCGCCGCCCCCTCGGGCGCGAACACCGCTCTCGCGC
>CAZNZH010000737.1:0-3161 GCA_964577445.1 uncultured Myxococcales bacterium | reverse complement strand
CCCTCGACGGCCTCCTCACGTTCGCCTACGTCGCCAGCATCGCGCCCAGTCAGGCCACACTCCGCGCGACCGTCGCCTTGGGCGTGGTCTTCGCGGGTGCGGTCCTCGCCCGCCGCGCCCGCCCCTTGCCAACCCTGGCGGTCGCCGCCGCCGTCCTCGTCCTGGCCGACCCTCGCGCCCCGGCCGGCGCCTCGTTTCAGCTCAGCTTCGCGGCCGCCACGGCGCTGGTCCTGCTCGCCGCTCACCTCCGGCGCGCCTTGGCCCGCCTCGACGAGCCTGGCGCGCTCCCCCACCCCCGATGGCGCACCCCCGCCCGCGCCCTGCTCGCGCTGGTCGCGGTCTCTCTGGTCAGCACCGCGGTCACGACGCCCCTCGCCCTCGCCTGGTTCGGTCAGGCCAGCGTGGCCGCCCCGCTCTGTAACCTCGTGGCCGTCCCGCTGATGTCGCTGCTGGTGGTTCCCCTCGGGTTCGCGTGGCTCCTCGTGGCGTTGGTGGCCCCCGGTGTCGCCCAGACGCTGGCGCCCCTCCCCACCGTCGCCGCGGGTTGGCTCCTGGACCTGGTCGAGGGCTGGGCCGAGCTCGTCGGGCCCTCCACCCACGCCGCCTGGCCCCACCTCGCGGGCCTCGCCGCCGCCCTCGCGGTCATCCTGGTCCTCGCCGGGCGGCGCTTTCGACTCCCGGCCCTCGTGTCAGCCACCGCCGCGGCCACGCTGGTCGTGGTCGCCGCGCACCACGCGCCCGAGCTGCGGCTGACGCTCATCGACGTCGGCCACGGCGACGCGCTGCTGGTCGAGCTCCCCTCGGGTCAGTCCGTGATGGTCGACACGGGAGGCCACCACCGCGCCGGCGCCGACGCCCGCCTCGCCGCCAGCCGCCTCGTCCCGGCCCTGACCCGCCTCGGCGTGGCGCGCCTGGATCTCCTCGTCATCACCCACGCCGACCACGATCACGTCGGCGCGGCGGCCGCCCTGGCCGAGCGGATCCCCATCGCTGAGCTGTGGCTCCCCGCCTGCGACGCCGGGTCGCCCGCCATCATGGCCGTGGCCCGCGGGGTCGCCGCCCAAGGCGGCCGCGTGCGCCAGGTTCATCAGGCGCCGCCCACGGATTTTGGCGGTGCCAGCCTTGAGATCCTCTGGCCACCCGCCGACATCGCAGGCCCAGACGGCCGCTGCTCCATCTCGAAGAACGACGCGGCGTTGGTGCTCTCGCTCCGCTACGCCGGCCGGCACATGCTGCTCACCGCCGACGTCGAGGAGACCACCGAGGCCGCGCTCCTGCGCTCTGTGGGTGAGCGCCTGCGCGCCGACGTCTTGAAGGTCGGCCACCACGGCAGCCGGACCTCGTCGAGCGAGGCCTTCCTCAACGCCGTGCGCCCGCGGCTGGCCGTCGCCAGCGGCCGCCGCACGCGCACCACGATGCCGCCGCACCTGGACATCCTCGAGCGCTACAGCCAGCGAGACATCCCGCTGTGGCTCACCGGCCGCGATGGCGCCATCCGGGTCGCCATCGACGCCGCCGGCACGGTCCGCGTCGCGTCTCGCCTGGGTCGCTCCTTCACGCTCGTCGCCGACTCTCAAGCCGCCTTGAGCGCGTGGAGCGCGGCCCTCGTCAGACCTCCATGATCTCCGTTTCGCGCCGGTCCGCCTCGGCCTCGAGCGCGCTGATCGCCTGGTCGGTCAGGTCCTGGATCTCCTTGAGAGCCCGGTGCTGATCGTCCTCGCTGACGCCTTCGATCTCCTTGCACAGGCCGTTCGCATCGCGACGCACGCCGCGGACCACGATGCGCGCGTCCTCGGTGAGGCGCTTGAGCTGCTTGACCAGATCCTGTCGCCGCTCCCCGGTCAGCGGCGGGATGGGCAGGCGGATCAACTCGCCGTCGTTGTTCGGCGTGATGCCGAGGTTCGACCCGACCAGCGCCTTCTCGATGGCGGTCAGGATGCTCCGGTCCCAGGGCTTGATCGTGATGAGGCGAGGGTCCGGCACGCTCAGGGCCGCCACCTGATTCAGCGGCGTCAGGCTGCCGTAGTACTCGACCCGGATCCCATCGAGCATCTGTAGGTTTGCGCGCCCCGTTCGCAGCTTGGAAAGCTCGCGACCGAAGGCCTCGTGCGCCTTGCTCATCGAGGTGCGCGCATCGGCGATAATCTCGTCCAACATAAGTTCCGCTCCCATCCAATTGGCGGTGCCGACACAGAGGATCGACCGCTTCGATCGTGGGTGGAGTCTACGCGCCGCCCAGCCCTTTGCAACCGGGCCCGCGCGCTGTCTTGAGCCGGCGCGGGCGGTACCGCGCGCTGGCCGCCGTCATCCCTCGACGACGGTCCCAATAGGCTCGCCGCACACGGCGCGGCGGATATTCGCCGGGTCGCTCAAGTCGAAGACCAAGATGGGCAGCGAGTTCTCGGCGCACAGGGTGATCGCCGTCTGGTCCATCACCCGGAGGTCGCGTTTGAGGACCTCCAGGTAGGTCAGGCGATCAAAGCGCACCGCGTCCGCATGGATCTTCGGGTCCTTGTCGTAGACCCCGTCGACCTTGGTCGCCTTCATCACGATGTCGGCGTGGATCTCCGCCGCTCGCAGCGCCGCCGTCGTGTCCGTCGTGAAGTACGGGCTCCCCGTCCCCGCGCCGAAGATCACCACGCGCCCCCTCGACAGGTGCCGCTCGGCGCGCCGGCGGATGTAGGGTTCGGCGACCTGGTGCATCTCGATGGCGGTCATCAGCCGCGTCTCGACGCCGTGCTTTTCCAGGGCGTCCTGAAGGGCCATGCCGTTCATCACGGTGGCGAGCATGCCCATGTAGTCCGCGGTCGCGCGGTCCATGCCGGCGGCCGAGCCCTTCATCCCACGGAAGATGTTGCCGCCGCCGATGACGATGGCGACCTCCACCCCCATATGGACGACCTCGCGCACCTGCACTGCGATGGCGTTGAGCGTTCGGATGTCGATCCCGAACTGCAGCTCGCCCATGAGCGCTTCGCCGGAGAGCTTGAGCAGGATTCGCTTGTACTGCGCGGCGCCGTCACTCATCAGATTCCCCCGCCCCGCTTAGAAGGTGTTGCCATATTCTCCCGTCGCATGGCTGGCTCGTGTCTTTTCAGGAACTTCCGCGCGCCGGTTTCTCGCGCTCGGCAAGCGCCCTCCGCACGTAAGCCCCTGAAAAG
>CAZNZH010000736.1:0-3166 GCA_964577445.1 uncultured Myxococcales bacterium | reverse complement strand
CCGAGGCTCCAGCGCCAAGTGACCGAAATCACGTCATTATCCGGGTCGCTCGCCCCCTGCGCCGAGCAGGTGAAGGTCGTCGCCGTCGTCCCCGACCCCGGGCTGACCGCCGCGCCCGCCAGCTTGGGCGCCGCGTTGCCGATGACCAGCGGCTGGCTCTGCGCCGGCGCCCCCGCGACCTCCCCGTCCGACGGCACCGCCAGACAGCGCACCGTCTCGCCCTTCTTCGCCGCCCCGCCCGCCAGCGTCGACCCCGATTCCCCGGTCACCAGCGCGTCATTCACCGTCCACTGGTAGCTCACCGTCACCGCATCCCCGTCCGCGTCCGCCAGCCCGACCGCCGCGCAGACGAGGGTCGTCGACACGTCGGCGCCCGCCGGCCCCACCGTCACCGAACCCACCGTCGGCGCCTGGTTTTTCAGCACCGCCGGCCCGCTCAGCACCGGCTCGCCGCTCGCCACGCCATCGGACGGCGTCGCCTCACAGCGGAGCTCGGCCCCAGCCGCCGCCCCCAGCCCCGGCACGAAGGACGCGCCGGTCTGCCCCGCCGCGACCACCCCGCCCACAAACCACCGAAACCCGTAGAGTTTCAGGTCGCCCGCGTCCGGGTCGCTGAACCCGCTCGGCACGCAGGTGAAGGTCGAGAGCTTCCCGCCCTCGAGCGGCGTCACGCTCGCCGAGGCCAGCGACGGCGGCGAGTTCGCGATGGCCAGCGCCGGCGAGCTCACCGCCGGGCCGGCCGCCGCGCCGTCGAAGGGCGTCACCGTGCAGATCACCAGCACACCCTTGCTCAGCCCGCCCCCGCTCAAGGTCGCCTTGGTCGCGCCCGCCACGACCACCCCGTCGATGCTCCACGCGTACTGATACGCCGCGGCGTCCCCGTCCGGGTCGGCGAACCCAGCCGGCGTGCACTCGAGCGTGTCCGTGCCCTTCGCCCCCGGCGGCCCCAGGCTCACCGTGTCGAGCGTCGGCGCCCCGTTCGCGATGACCGTCCCGAACTTGCTGGCCACCGGCGCCCCCTCGTCCGCGCCGTCCGAGGGCACCACCGAGCAGGTCACCGTCTGCCCTTTTGCGTAGTGCTCGCCTGACAAGATCGCCCCCGCCACCCCCGCGACGACCACCCCGTCCACCGTCCACGTCACCTCCAGCGTCACCTCGTCGCCGTCCGGGTCCGTGACGTCGCTGGCCACGCACTGCACGCCCGTCGTCTTCGTCGCCGGCACCGGCGTCACGATGACCGCCCCCACGCTCGGCGCCGCGTTGGCCAGCACCACCGCCGCCGACAGCACCGGGCTCCCCGCCACCGCCCCGCTCAGCGGCACCACCTTGCACCGCACCTCCGTCCCGCGCTTATGCCCGACCGGCGTGTAGCTCGCGCTGGTCGTCCCCGGCTGCTCGACCCCATCGACCACCCAGATCGTCTGCACCCCCGGCGTGTCCTCCGGGTCCGGGTCCGCCAGCCCCTGCGCGGCGCAGGTGAACGTGGTCTTCGCGGTCCCCGCCGCCGGCGTTATCTCCACGCCGGCCGCGCTCGGCGGCGTGTCCAGCACCGGCACCGCCGCGCTGTCCACGGCCTTGCCCGCGTCCAGCCCGTCCCACGGCGCCACCCGGCACCGCACGGTCTGGCCCTTGTCAAACCAAGCGCCATCGAGGCTCTCGCCGCTCTCGCCCGCCACGACCTCGCCGTCCACGTACCACTCGAAGCGGTAGCCCTCGGCGTCCCCGTCGGCGTCCGTCCACCCGCTCGCGCTGCACGTCAGCGTCCCGTCCGTGGCGGCCGCGCTCGGCAGCAGCGTCGCGCCCTTGATGACCGGCGGCGCGTTGCCGATGACCACGCTGGCCACCCCGACCTCGCCCTCGTGGTCACCGTCGCTGGGGACCGCTCGCACCTCCCAGGTCTGCCCGCGCGCCGTCGCGCTCGCCGGCACCTGAGCCTGTGCTATCTGCGCCGCCACCGCGTCGCGCGTCCACGAAAACCGGTACGTCACCACCTGCCCATCGGGGTCCGTCGCGGCGCCGCTCACGGTCGCCACCAGCGTGTCCAGAGTCGTAGGCGCCGCCGGAGCGATCGTGACCTCCGTAGCGCCCACGGGCGGGCGATTCACCCGCAGCGCGACCGAGGCCACCCCGACGTGACCGGCCGGGTCGCGGACCTCCAGGGTCAGGACGTGCGGCCCCGCTTTTAGCGAGTCCACCGCGCCCTCCCAAAAAGATCCCGTGACGGCCCCCTCGGCGATGACCCCGACGCCAGCCGCCCGCAGCACATAGATCAGGCTGCTCACCGGGTCGTCCGCGTCAAAGATCCGCGCCGACAGCGGGATGGCCTCGCCCAGCCTCCAGACCGAGTCGGCCTCCGGGCTCAGCAGCGTGACCACCGGCGCGTCGGCGGTGGCGGGCGGCAGGTCGGGCGCGACGTCTGAGCCCACCTCGACCTCCGCGTCCTTGCTGACCTCGGCGTCGCCCCCACCGGCGGTCGTGGTGTCCCCGCACGCGCTGAGGCTCGGGGCTGACAGCGCCGCCAAGAGCGCCAGGAGGAGGGGGAGAGCGCGACCGATGATGTGCGTGGTGGCCATGGCGCGAGATTATCGCAGGGCCTCCCGCTGCTTGAAAGCAACCTCCGCCGTCCCCGGTGACCCGCGCGGACAGGGGCAGCGCGCCGGCGACCGCGCCGAGGCGCCCGCGCGCCGGCAGCTCGCGCCGCTGCCTCGAGAAACAGCCAGGTTTTTCCTGGCGTTCAGAGAGCCTCGCTGCACGGCTCGCCGAGCTTGCCGGGGGCCAACACCGTGGCGACGCCGGTGTCGCGGAAGGTCTCGAGGAAGCAGCCGTACTGGTATTTCACCGCGTCGAGCTGGGTGAAGATCGTGTGCGGGTCCGACCACCCGTCGCCTTTGTACTGCACGACGACGCCGGTGTAGGGCGTGCCGTCGACGCTCCTCAGGTTATCGCGGACGGGATAGGCGATGAGGCCCTCCAGGCCTTTCAGCGCGAGGCTCTGCTGCATCGTCGGCCAGACCTCGCTGCCCCCCTGCGGGTGCCCGTAGGCCAGCACGATCGCGTCGTAGACCACGGTCGGGAAGTACGAGTCGCCCTCGCCGATGGGCTCGTAGATCGGGCGCACCGGGTGGCCGGGCAGCGGACGCTTGGCCAGCCGCGGCATGTAGACCAT
>CAZNZH010000735.1:0-3166 GCA_964577445.1 uncultured Myxococcales bacterium | reverse complement strand
CAGCCCCGCCCGAGCGCGGTGTCCGTTAGGAACCGCTACTACCAGCGATCGCCGCCGCCGCCGCCGCCGTAGCCGCCGCCGCCATTACGACCGCCACGACCACCGCCGCCGCCGCCGCCGCCGCCACGCTGCTTGTCCTCGGCCTCGTTGACTCGGATGCTGCGACCATCGAGGCTGGAGCTATCCATCTCCTTGATCGCCTTGTCCGCCGCGGCACCATCGGTGAACGTCACGAACCCGAACCCGCGCGAGCGGCCGGTCTCGCGATCGGTGATGACCTTCGCCTCGGTGACCTCACCAAACTCAGAAAAGGCGCGCATGAGACCGTCATCATTCGTGTCCCAGCTCAGGCCACCTACGAAAAGCTTCTTCGACATCTTGTTCTCACTCTCGGAAATCGGCGATGTCCAGCGTCTGCTGGCTCGCCTCAGAAGCGGACGCTGACCGCCCGCGCAACTAGCGTCGCCATCGTTGGCAGCGCCGTTGGCGCATGAAAGACCACATTTTTTTGCAGAAGTACAGGTCTTGGAGCGATATTTCTGCGAGTGGGTCCGCGCCGCCCGCAGCCAGCCTCCCCGCGTGACATTGACAGCCACTCGGGCTCAGGCCACGCTCGAATCTCCTAATAATTACAGGGGAAATGGCCATGCGGCGTATGCTGAAGTGGCTGGGGATCCTCGTGGCGGTCCTCCTCGTGGGCGCCGCGGCGATGCTCGCCTATGTGTGGTTCGCGTCGGAGGCGATGCTCGCCGAACGCTACGACCGCGCGGGCAAGGCGGTGGCCGTCCCTGACGACGCGGCCAGCATCACGGAGGGCGAGCGCCTCGCGACGGCCCGTGGATGCAGGGACTGTCACGGCGCGGACCTGGGCGGGGGGATGTTGGACGTCGGGATCGCGAAGTTTTGGGGGCCGAACCTCACGTCGGACCCCGACGGTGCCGCGGCGCGCCTGCCGGACCCTGCGACCTGGGAGCTGGCCGTCCGTCACGGCGTCGGCGGCGACGGGCGGCCCCTGCTGATGATGCCGGCCCATGAGCTGGTGCGGCTGCCGGACGATGAGCTCGGCAAGATCATCGCCTACGCTCGCTCGGCGCCGCCTGTGTCGCGGCCGGCGCAGCCGCACGAGCTGTCGCTATTGGTGCGAGGCCTCAGCGTCTTCGGGCTCTTTCCCCTCGTGACGGTCACCATCGCGGACCACGCGCTGTCGGACGCGCCGACGCCCCGGCGCGGCGCCACGGTCGCGTACGGCGAACACCTGGCCAAGCTGGCCTGCGTCGGCTGCCACGGCGCAGGGCTCAGCGGGGGCCGCATCCCCGGTACGCCGCGGAGCGTCCCCGTGGTCGCCAACCTGACGCCAGACCCCGACACCGGCCTCGGGCGCTGGTCACCGGCCGATTTCACGACCGCGATCCGGACGTCCAAGCGGCCCGACGGCTCGGCCATCGACCCGTTCATGCCCGCGAAGAGCTTCGCGGCCCTCGACGACGTGGAGCTCGCCGCGCTCTGGGCCTACCTGCAGAGCGTGCCGCCGCGCCCCAAGGGCGGCCGCTGACCGCGCTGGCCGGGCACCTCCGGGGTCTCGCGGGCCGGGTGCCCGGCGCGGCGTGACATCTCTCGCCAGCGCCCCCGAGGCAGAGTATTCTCGCCCTGTTCGATCAACATGACGTCGCCCCAACCACGACCGGATGGTTGGACCCGGGGAACGCTTGATGGTTGGCGTAGTAGACGACGCGCCGGTGTTGAGCACACTCGAAGAGTACCGGGAGTTGATCGAGAACCTCCACGCGGGCGTGGTGGTCCACGCGGCCGACACCAGCGTGCTGTTGTGCAATGCGAGATCGGCTGAGCTGCTCGGGCTCACCATGGATCAGATGTTGGGCAAGGTCGCGCCGGACGCGGCGTGGTGTTTTTTGAGCGCCGACGGCGAGCCCATGGCCGTGGCCGACTATCCCGTGACCCGGGTGCTGCGGACGCGCGCGCCGGTGCAGAACCTGTCCGTGGGTGTGCAGAGGGCGGATGGCGACCGGGTGTGGGGGCTGTGCAATGCGTATCCGGTGCTGGCGGCGGACGGCGAGCTCGGGCAGATCGTCGTCACGTTCATCGACGTGACCGAGCAGCGCCTCGCCGAACAAGCGCGCGCGAAGCTCGAGGAGCAGCTCCGGCAATCGCAGCGGATGGAGGCCGTGGGGCAGCTCGCGGGCGGCATCGCGCACGACTTCAACAACCTGCTGACGGCGATGCTGGGCTACGGCGAGCTGCTCATCGATGGGCTCGAGGAGGGCGACAACCGGCGGCGCCTGGCCGAGCAGGTGCAGAAGTCCGCGCTGCGGGCCGCCGCGCTGACCCGACAGCTCCTGGCGTTCAGCCGCAAGCAGGTGTTGGAGCCGCGCGACGTCGAGCTGAACCGTGTGGTGTCGGACATGGACCGCCTGCTGCGTCGCCTCATCGGGGCGAACGTCGTGCCGGTGACCCGCCTCGAGCCCGCGCTGTCGCTCATCTCGGCCGACCCCGGCCAGCTCGAGCAGGTCGTGATGAACCTCGCCGTCAACGCCCGCGACGCGATGCCGAACGGCGGCACGCTGACCATCGAGACGGCGAACCTGAGCTACGTCGCGGACCCGCAGGAGCTCGACGCCGAGATGGCCAGCGGCGACTACGTGTCCCTCGCGGTGACCGACACCGGCGTCGGCATGGACGCCGCCACCCAAGCGCGCGTCTTCGAGCCCTTCTTCACCACCAAGCCGGTGGGCAAGGGCACCGGCCTCGGCCTCTCCACGGTCTACGGGATCGTGGCGCAGAGCGGCGGGCACATCCGCGTGCGCAGCGCGGTCGGCGCGGGCACCACCTTCACCGTGTACCTGCCGGTCGCGAAGACGCGGCCCGCGGGCGGCGAGGGGCCCGCCCTCCCGGCGGTCGGGGTCTGCCGCGGCGAGACGGTCCTGGTCGTCGAGGACGACGACGCCGTGCGCGGTTTGGCCGCTCACGTCCTACGCGAGAGCGGCTACCAGGTCTTGGAGGCCGCCACCGCCGCGGAGGCCATGAGCGTCCTCGCGGCCCTCGACGGGACCCTGCACCTGCTGCTGACGGACGTCATCATGCCGGGCGCCAGCGGTAGACCTGATCGGCCACCGCACACGGCGCCTCTGTCGGCCCTGCCTCGCGGTGT
>CAZNZH010000734.1:0-3173 GCA_964577445.1 uncultured Myxococcales bacterium | reverse complement strand
CCCGGGCCCACCTCGACGCTCACCAGCTTGGGCTTCCCCTCCGTGAGCGTGCCGGTCTTGTCGACGACCAGCGTGTCGACCTTGCGCAGGACCTCGATGGCCTCGGCGTTCTTGAACAGGATGCCCATGCTCGCGGCCTTGCCGGTGGCCACCATGATCGACATCGGCGTCGCCAACCCCAGCGCGCACGGGCACGCGATGATGAGCACGGCGACGGCGTTGATGAGCGCGTGGGCCATCCGCGGCTCGGGCCCGACGAGCGCCCAGATGGCGAAGGTGGCGATGGCGATGACGATGACCGCCGGGACGAAGTAGCCGGCGACGACATCGACGAGCCGCTGGATGGGCGCGCGGCTCCGCTGGGCCTCGGCCACCATGGCCACGATGCGCGCCAGCAGGGTCTCCGCGCCGACCTTCTCGGCGCGGATGACCAGTCCGCCGGTGCCGTTGATCGTCGAGCCGATGACGCGCTCGCCAGCGTGCTTTTCGATAGGGATGGGCTCGCCGGTCACCATGGACTCGTCGACGGAGCTCGTCCCCTCAAGCACGACGCCATCCACCGGGATCTTCTCTCCCGGGCGCACCCGAAGTCGGTCCCCCACATGCACGGCGTCAAGCGGCACGTCCACCTCGGTGCCGTCGTCCGCGATGCGCCGCGCCGTCTTCGCCTGCATGCCGAGCAGCTTGCGAATCGCCTGGCTGGTCTTGCTACGCGCCCGCAGCTCCAAGACCTGCCCCAGCAGGATGAGCGTCACGATGACAGCGGCCGCCTCGAAGTAGACCGCGACCTCGCCGCCCTCGCGAAATGACACCGGGAAGACCCCCGGCGCGAGCGCGGCCACCACGCTGTAGACATAGGACACGCTCACGCCGAGCCCGATGAGCGTGAACATGTTGAGGCTCTTGTTTTTCACGGACTCGACGGCCCGCACATAAAACGGCCACGCCGACCAGAGGCAGACGGGCGTAGCCAGGGCGAGCTCCAGATACATGCGGACGCGCATCGAAAAGAGCGCCGAGATCGGGCGGCCGGGCAGCAGATCCCCCATGGCGATGACGGCGAGCGGCAGGGTCAGCGCCGCCGCGAACCAGAAGCGGCGGGTCATGTCGATCAGCTCGGGGTTCTCGTCATCGTCGGCGCTGGGCTCTGTGGGCTCGAGCGCCATGCCGCAGATCGGGCAGCTCCCGGGCCCGTCGCGCACGACCTCCGGGTGCATCGGGCAGGTCCAGGTCGCGCCCGGGGCGGCGGTGGGCGCGCTCGCCTCACGGGGCGCCGGGTCCAGATAGCGCTCAGGCTCGGATTCGAACTTCGCCAAGCAACCGGCGGAGCAGAAGTGGAACGTGCGCCCGCCGTGCTCGCTCTGGTGGGCCCCCCCCGGCGAGATCGACATGCCACACACCGGGTCGATCACCAGATCCGCCTCCGACGGTTCAATGGGCGGGTGCTCATGCTCGTGCTGCTTCAAAACAGGCTCCGGGATTGCAGGGTTCCGACGGAGCGCCGCTGCTCCGGTGAATCGACCGTGAGAGACCCTCGGCGGCCACTCTGTTGAGCGAGACAAAGCAGGAACCGTGCCAATGGAGGGCGAGCGGCTCTCAGGCCAGCAGCGCCAGTGGGCCCGGCGTGGAGGGCGCGGTGCCATGTGTAGCAAAATGACCGCGAAGTATCCGGATCGGTTACTCTTGTGGCCGTTTCGGTCATCGGCCTCGCGCCGCCCTTGGCGCCGTAAGCGGGGAGCGATTGGCTCGAATCGTGCACTTGCCGCGACCGCGATCGAACCAAGGGAGCGCGCTCGATGGACGACAGGCCAGGCTCAAACCCCGGTGGGAGCGGCGTCCCCTCGCGCGCTCCGCGAGTCCTCGCCCGGCAGCTCGCCGTCGGGTTCGGCTTGGTCTCCATCGTCGCGGTGGTGATGTGCGGCGCCTTGCTCCTACAGCTCATCCGTGTCGGCGACCTCGTCGATCGGATGCGCCACGGCGAGGACCCCATCCGCCGCGGCGGCCAGTTGGTCACCGCCGTTCGGGAGCAGTACATCCACGTTGCCCACACGCTGATTCAGGGTGACGACAGCCACGTCGGGCACTACCAGGAGTGGGCGGCCAAGGTCCTCGCGGATCTCGCGGCGCTCGAGGCGTACGTGCCGGCGCCTGAGCACTGGCGGGTCGATGAGATCCGACGCAGCAGCACGGAGCTGGACCAGCTCTTTCGCGACCAGCTCGTCCCGGCCATCCACGAGCGGGATGTCGAGGCGCTGCGATCCGCCCATGAGCGGGCTGAGGCGCTGGCCGAAGCGGCGGCGCAGCATGCCGACGCGGTCGCCCGGGCGGTCGAGGGGCGGATGGTGGGGGCGCACATCTCGGCGACCGACGTCACGCGGCTGGGGCTCATCCAGGGGCTGGTCTGCGTGGGGCTGGTCCTGCTGCTCTCGGTCGGCTTCACGATTCGGCTACGGCGCTCGGTGCTGATGCCGCTCGGCAGGCTGACGGAGGCGGCGAGGTCCTTTGGCGCGGGCGAGCTGCACCGGCGGCTCGGGCCGATCGGGCGCGGTGAGCTTCAGGAGGTCGCCTCGGCCTTTGACCGCATGGCCGACGAGCTGGTCGCCCGGCAAAAGCAGCTCGTTCAGGTCGAGCGCATGGCGGCCATCGGGCAATTCGCGGCCGGCGTGGCCCACGAGATGAATAACCCCATCGGCATCATCCCCGGCTATTTGAAGACGATGGAGCCAGACGAGCGGCCCGACGTCCTGCGCGAGGAGCTGCGAATCCTCGACGAAGAGGCGGCGGCCTGCCAGCGGATCGCCGAGGACTTGCTGACCTACGCCCGGGTGCCTCAGCTCGCGCTCGGGCGAGTGGAGATGGATGTGTTTTTGAAGGAATCGGTCCATCGCTTGAGCGAGGCCGGCGAGTTTGACGAGGCGCAGGTGGTTGTCGAGGCGGAGGCGGGGGCGGTTCGGGCCGATCACGCGCGTCTGCGCCAGGTCCTGGCGAATCTCGTGCGCAACGCGGTGCAGTTGGCACCCGAAGGGCAGATCGTGAACGTGCGCGGCGTCCGTCGAGCCGACGGCGGCTACGGGTTTCAGGTGTCGGATCGCGGCCCTGGGGTGCCGCCCGAGGCGCGCGAGCGCATCTTCGAGCCCTTTTATTCCCGGCGCGCGGGCGGCTCGGGGCTGGGC
>CAZNZH010000733.1:0-3176 GCA_964577445.1 uncultured Myxococcales bacterium | reverse complement strand
TACGCGTTCAAGGCGTGCGCGACCGCGAACCGGACGAGTGACCAATCAGGTCTATGTCACGCCGGGCGCGTCGTCAGAGCGGGGCGGCCGCCGCGATGCGCCCGAATGACGCCGCGTCCAAGCTCGCGCCGCCGACCAACGCCCCGTCGACATCCGGCTGCCCCAAAAGCTCCGCCGCGTTGTCGGGCTTCACGCTGCCGCCGTACTGGATGCGCACCGCGTCCGCGCACGCCGCCCCGTGGGCTGCCCTGAGCCGCGCCCTCAAAAACCCGTGCACTTCCTGCGCCTGAGCTGGCGTCGCCGTGCGCCCGGTCCCGATGGCCCAGACCGGCTCGTACGCGATAACCGCAGCCCGCACCTGGCCCGCGTCGAGGCTCGCCAGCCCGAGATCGAGCTGCTCCGCCACCACCGCCTCCGTCCGGCCCGCGTCGCGGTCTTCGAGGGTCTCGCCCACACAGAGCACCGGCGTCAGCCCACTCGCGAGGGCCGCCCGCACCTTTTCCCCAATAAATTCGGATGTTTCGCCGAACACATGCCGCCGCTCCGAGTGGCCGCACAGCACGTAGCGGACCCCGAGGCTCCGCAGCATGGCCGCCGAGACCTCGCCCGTGAAGGCCCCCTGGGCCGCCGGATGGACGTTCTGCGCCCCCAAGGCCACGGTGGTCCCCGCCAGGGCCTGCCCGACCGCGTCGAGGAAGCAGGCCGGCGGGATGACCGCCACGTCGACGTGCGCCAGCGCCGCCACCGCCCGCGCGACCCCATCCGCCAGCGCCACCGCGCTCGCCCGGTCGGTGTGCATCTTCCAGTTCCCGGCGATCACAGAGCGGCGCGCGGTCCCCATCTCAGCTCTCCTCGGGTCGGTTGACCCGCAGCGCGTCCACGCCCGGCAGGTCGCGGCCCTCCATCAACTCCAGCGCCGCCCCGCCGCCGGTGCTCACGTGGTCCACGAAGGGCAGAAAGCCCGAGCGCCGCAGCGCCGCCACGCTGTCCCCGCCCCCGACCACGCTGGTGCCGGGCGCGTGCGCGACCGCCTGGGCGATCGCCTGCGTCCCCGCCGCGAAGGGCGCCATCTCGAAGATCCCCATCGGGCCGTTCCAGAACACCGTGCGCGCCTCAGCGATCGCCGCCGCGAAGGTCGCCCGCGTCTCGGGCCCGATGTCCACGGCGATCCCGTTTTCCAAAAACCCCTCGGTGCTGCAGATCGTCGCCGGCGCGTCCGCCGCCACCGTCGGGACGACCACGTGGTCGGTGGGCAGCAGGATCTCGACCTGCCGGCTCTCCGCCTTCAGCAGCGTCCGCCGCGCGCTGACCACGCGGTCCTCTTCGACGAGCGAATTCCCCAGGCGAATCCCCTTCGCGGCCATGAACGTGTAGGCCATCGCGCCGCCCACCAGCAGCTTGTCCACCTTGCTGAGGAGGTTATCGACGACGCCGATCTTGTCGCTGACCTTGACCCCGCCGAGCACCGCGACGAAAGGCCGCTCCGGCGCGTTGAGCAGGCGCCCGAAGTAGTCCAGCTCGCGCTCCATCAGGAGCCCCGCGCCCCGGTCCGGCACCAGGAGCGGCAGCGCGTGGACCGAGGCGTGCGCCCGGTGCGCGGCCCCAAACGCGTCGTTGACGTAGCAGTCGCAGAGCATGGCGAGCTGCTTGGCGAACTCCTTGTCGTCGCCCTCCTCGCCCTCGTGAAAACGCAGATTCTCCAACAGCACGATCTGCCCGTCGCGCAGCTCGCGCACCAGCTTCTTCGGGCCGTCGCCGATGCAGTCGTCCGGCAGGATGACGTCCATGGCCAGCAGCTCCGCCAGCCGCGTCCCGGCTGCCGCCAGGCTCTGCTTGGGATCGCGCTTGCCCTTCGGCCGCCCCAGGTGGCTGGCCAGCACGATCCGCGCCCCGCGCTCGCGCGCCAACTGAATCGTCGGCAGCGCCGCCTGGATCCGCGTGTCGTCGGTGATGTTCCCGCTGGCGTCGAGGGGGACGTTGAAATCGACCCGCAGAAACACGCGCCGTCCGTCGAGATTCATGTCGCGGATGGAGCGGATGATCTGGTCCATGGCTGCCCTCAGGTTGGCGGTGCTTGGGGCACTAGCGCACGGCCTCTAGCAGCGTCAAGGCCCCGCTTGCGGGGATGACGCCGCACCGATCATCTGTTTAGTATCCTCATAAATGACGCCGAGGTTTCAGATGACCGCACCGTCCGCCGCCGCACGCCCCCGAATCACGGTCTCGCAGCTCGTCGCCGGGCAGCGAATCGACAGCATCTTCCTGGTGACTCGGGCGCAGCGCGCCGCGACCCGGGCCGGTCAGACCTACCTGAACCTGACGCTCTCCGACGCGACCGGCGACGTGGTGGCGCGGGTGTGGGACGCCGTCGACGCGCTGCACCCCATCCTGGCGGAGGGCGCCCTGGTCCGCGTCGACGCGCAGGTGCAGACGTGGCGCGAGGAGACCCAGCTCGTCATCGAACGCGCCGCGCTCGTCCCCGCGGGCGCAGCCGATCTCGCCGACTTCCTGCCGGCCACCCGCTTCCCCGTCGACGCCATGTGGCGGACCCTGCGCGAGCTGGTGGATTCCCTCGACGATCCCTGGGTGCGGCGCTTCCTCGACGCCGTCTTGGACGACCCGGACACGGCGGCCCGGATGCGACGCGCGCCCGCCGGCCGCTCGGTCCACCACGCCTACGTCGGCGGCCTGCTCGAGCACGTCCTCAGCGTGTGCCGGGTGCTCGACCTCCTCGCCGGCCACTACGCGCGCTACTACCCGAACCTGCTCAACCGCTCGCTGCTCATCGCCGGCGGCATCCTCCACGATCTCGCGAAGGTGTGGGAGCTCAGCTACGACGGGGCCTTCGGCTACACCGACGAGGGCAAGCTGGTGGGGCACCTGGTGATGGGCACCGAGCTGGTCGGCCGCGTCTGCGACGGCATCCCCGGTTTCCCGGCCGACACGCGCCTGCACCTGCGGCATCTGGTGGTCGGACACCACGGCAAGCTCGAGTACGGCAGCCCGCAGCTACCCCAGACCCCCGAGGCGCTGGTGCTGCACTACGTCGACGACATGGACAGCAAGGTCAACGCGCTGCACACGGCGCTGGCGGCGGCAGGCGACGCGCGGTGGACCGACAAGGTCTGGAGCCTCGGCCGCTCGCTTTGGAACGTCTACGAGACACGCGGGGTCGG
>CAZNZH010000732.1:0-3195 GCA_964577445.1 uncultured Myxococcales bacterium | reverse complement strand
AACCACCAAGGCCTTCGACAAGGGCTCCCGGCTCCGCGCGGACCTCACGCTCTTCGGCAGGGCCAACGCTGAGCTACCCCGCCTCGTGGCCGGGATTCGCCTGTCAGGCTGGAGGCGGCGCTTCGGCGGACGCAGCGCGGACCGAGCGGCTGACGGCGCCCGGCCCGGAAGGTACGCCTTGCGATCGGTCACGGCCCAACCCCAGGCCGCGCAGCTCCTGCTCACGGACAGCGAAGTGGCCACCTCCCTACCGATCACCCTGTTCGGACCGGACGGCGTCCTCTCCGTCGACCGCCCGAGCGTCACCGGCTCCCAACTTCGCGCCCTCGCCGCGCGCATCGCCGAAGCTCGCCGTGTTGTTCTTCGCACGGCGTCACCGCTCCGGATCCGCGTAGGGAAGCGATACCCCGACCCGCTCGATGGTGCCCTCTTGCTGACGCGCCTGCGCGACCGCGCCGAGTGGATCACCTTCTTCCACGCTGCGGGCCTGGGCGCGACTTCGCCGCCTCCAGAACAACCCGTCTTGCTGCCGGCCAACGTGAAGTTCAGCGCCGATACCCGGCTGGTCGAAGCCCATCGATCCGGTCGCAGACCTGCGCACGGCCTGACCGGGACCCTGTGCTTCGACGCTCAGGTACCCGGAGCACTGGCGCCAATCGCTCCCATTCTCGCCATTGCCCCGTGGATCGGTTGCGGCCAACTCGCCAGCATGGGCTTCGGCCGACTCGTCCTCGCGGACCTCCAGTCTTAGCTGCTTCGGTTTGCGTTGCATCCCCGCACCGCAAGCCTCTGTTTTCGCAAGCCTCTGTCATCACCATGAAACAGGATAGGCCACCCATGAGCACGATCTACATCGCCACCGTCGGTACCTCAGCCCTCGGAAACCGCCCCCTGCCAGGCCATCATCGTGCAGCGCTCATCGCGGCCGACCCAGCTCGTTTCGAGCCTGGACCAAGACTAAAGAACCTCGGCCATCCAGCGCACGCTGACGACACGCGCCGCTGGATCGACGCGTCGGTGCTTGACCACATCTCGTTACTCGGTGCGTTCAACAGCGCCGCTGACCGTGCGGCTCTCGGCTCGACCACGGCTGAGCTCTCGTCGCTCGCGCTCATCCACGCCGAGCGCCACGCCCTGGGCCGCATCGTCCTGCTCGCCTCGGACACCCCCAGCGGGCGCGTGGCCGCAGAGATTGTTCAGTCCGCCGGGCAAGCTGTCTGGCGCGATTCGGCGATCTTCGAGACGCGTGTGTGCGAGGGACTCGACCCCGAACGCCCGGATGATTTCGTGAACGTCGGGCTGGCAAACCTGCGCTCCATCGCCCGCCAAGTCGACAAGGAGAACCCGGGCGCGGAGGTCGTGATCAACATCACGGGCGGCCTCAAGGGCGGTATCCCGTTCCTCACCGTCCTCGCGATCGAGCTGCGGCGTGACCTCGTCTATCTCTTCGAGCATTCAGCGGCCCTCACCTGGATCAGCGGCCAGCGACTCCGTGAGCACCTCGCGAAGGAGCACCCGGAAGTGCGCCCCGCTGACGTCGCACGGAATTGGTTCCTGTGACCACAGCGGAGGCGAAGCCGCCGGCACTGCTGCATGGCAAGGTCGTGCGCTGGCGCGAGAGATGGGTAGGGCCCCATGCGCTAGAGGCGGCGTCCGACCTCTTGGCAGCCGTCGCCATCGCCTCGGTCTCAGACGGCGTCACACTTCGCGAACTGGGCGCGGAGCTCGAACGGCCCACACAGGGAGTTCTTGAGTACGTCCGGTGCCGCCTCCGCCTCGCCGTGCTTCGCCGGCGCATCGAGATCGAACGTCGCGACCGCGAGACGAAGCGCGGTTTGCTCAAGGTCCATTCAGCCGAGCTCCGTCGATGGCTCTGGGCCCTCTGTGCCCCCTCCGGCGACCCGCACATCGACCTCTTCCGCGGTTCAGTGGAGCTCGATGTCGAGGAGGAACTGGACCACATTCGCGCCCTCCTCTCCGGCCTAACCCAGGAAGAGGCCGCCGCGTTCGCCCTGCCCTCTCTGCTGGAGAGCGCGCGTGGTGCGCTTCATGCCCGGTACGCCTTCGGTGCAGCACCGCTGGGCCAGAAAAGCCGAACCCAACTACTACGTCATCCCGCGAGCTGGGCTCTCCCCTCCTGCATCTTGTCAGCGATTTCCTGGGTCTTCTGGCCGCCCGGCATCCACCTCGCCGTCGCCGTTCCACTCATCGCGGCCGCCGCCCTCATCGCCACCTCCCGGCGCGACCTGCTCCTCGCGTTTGTCCCTCGCCTGGGCGCGGCCGTCGCAGTCGGCGCAGCCCCCCTCGCCCTTACGGACGAATTCTGGCGTCTCGCCCTCACGACGTCAGCGCCCCGCGCCGCCGCCATCGCCGCCTCCCTGCTCACCCTCTCCGGGGTCTACCTCGCGCTCGAAGTCCGAAGCCGCGGCGTCACGCGCGCAGCCAGAATCATCACGCGCACCCTCGAACTCCTCACCGCCGCCGTGGCGTACGCCGCCGTCATCAGCCACGGCATCGTCGCCGTCGTCGGACCCTCCGCAGTCGCCGCATACGCCAACACCAACGATCTCCCTCAACTCACCGCGTGTCTCGCCGAGACCAGCACGACGGCCTGCGTGCACTGGCCCGTGTACGTCCTATTCGCCTCCGCCTCGCTCACCCTCGGCGTCCTCCTCCAGCTCCTGTGGGAGGAGCGCCCCATGACCAGCCGCCTCTGACACCCCCCAGGATCCCCCCCTGACCACCCCCCCCCGCGCCAGGGTCGACACCGGCATCCTCCCCGTCGACGGCCGCATCTACCCCGCCCTGCTCGCCGCCCGCCGCCACACCCCGCGCCGCCTCCTCGTCCTCACCGACACCCAGCGCGAGGTCCGCCACGCCGCCCGCGACTTCACCGCCTGGCTCGCCTCCCGCGGCCTCCCCCACACCGAAGTCCGCCTCCCCGCCTCCGACCCCGCCACCTGGGACACCCAGCTCGCCACCCTCCTCGACGGCGCCCACCACACCACCATCGACCTCTCCGCCGCCTGCCCCTCCGCCACCCTCGTCGCCACCCGCCACGCCGCCGCCCACGCCATCCCCCTCACCACCCTCGACGACGACCGCACCGGCCTCACCCACTGGCCCCCCACCGGCCCCCCAACCACCACCCAACTCGACATCCGCCCCACCGTCGCCGACGTCCTCACCGCCCAC
>CAZNZH010000731.1:0-3198 GCA_964577445.1 uncultured Myxococcales bacterium | reverse complement strand
CCTGCACCATCGTCAACGGCAGCGGCACCTCGTCGGCGGTCCAGTCCTGCATCCGCAAGGTCTTGGAGTCGACGCAGTTTCCGCCCTTCTCCGACCCCCAGATGGTCGTGAACTTCCCCGTCGTCCTGCGCTAGGGCCGGCTGGGCAGAGCGCTCGCTTTGCGCGTAAGGCTGCGCAAACCAAGGTGTTTTGAGCGTCGGGCGCGGAGATCGTTCGGGGTGGGTCGTAAGGTCTCGGGCGCCCGCGGCGTAGACCGGGACATCGCATCCATGCGACTCCCCCCGGAGAACTGCCGTGTCTCGATCGCCGCTCGCGTTGTTGTGTCTTGGGTGTGCCCTTGTGCTGCTCGTCTCGGGCTGTGACCCCGGCCGCGCCGCCGGCGACCCCTGTGACGACGGCGCCGCCTGCGCGGGGGGCCTCTGCTTTCGCGACCGATGCCTCGATCCCGCGGGCGACCCCGACGGCGACGGGCTGATCAACGCGGTCGAGCTCGAGATCGGCAGCGATCCCTTCGACCCCGACAGCGACCACGACGGCCGGCCCGACGGCGAGGAGGTCGGCGATGACCCGCTGCGGCCCAAAGACACCGACGGCGACGGGATCCACGACGCGATGGAGACCGCCATCGAGGACACCGACGGCGACTGCGTGGCCGACCAGTTCGACCCCGTTCAAGAGGACGAATCGGCCGCGCAGGTCGACAAGGTCTGCTCGCTCGAGGGCGTGTGCGGCGCGCAGAAGGGCAAGCTCCAAACGGTGTGCGAGCCCAGCGCCGACGCGACCCACGGGCCCGTGTGGGTCTGTGTGTACGGGGACGTCGTCGGGTACTCGCCAGGCGGCGAGGTGTGGTGCGACGGGCTGGACAACGACTGCGACGGGCTGACCGACGAGGACTTCGCCGACCTCGACAGCGCATGTGACGGCGATGACGCGGACGGGTGCGCCAACGGGACCGTGCGGTGCGCGGCGGACGGCGTGGGCACGGTCTGCGGCGGCGAGAGCTCGGGCGGGCGCGCCGAGACCTGCAACGGGCTGGACGACGACTGCGACGGCGAGACCGACGAGGGCTTGGACTCCGTGGTGGAGGCCGGCTGCCCGAGCTTGGGCGTCTGCGCGGCGGCGGGCGCGGTCGTGGCGCGCTGCGAGGCCGGCGTGTGGGCGTGCGAGGTGCTGGTCGCGACCTACCATGCGGGCGACGAGCGCGGGCTGTGCGACGGCCTGGACAACGACTGTGACGGGCTGACCGACGAGGACTCGGCGGGGTTGGGTGACGGGTGCGGCGTGGGGGTCTGTGGGGGCGGGACCATGGTGTGCGACGGCGAGGGCGGCGTGCGCTGCTCAAGCGCCGGGTTGGCGGCGTCCAATGACGCGAGCTGCGACGGGCTGGACGACGACTGCGATGGCGCGACCGACGAGGACTACGCGCCGACGGTGACCTCGTGCGGCGTGGCGGCGTGCGTGGCGACGGGGACGCTGAGCTGCGTCGGGGGCGCGCTGGTCGACACTTGCGTGGCGGGGCAGGGCGCGGTCGACGACGCGAGCTGCGACGGCGTCGACGACGACTGCGACGGCGCGACGGACGAGGACTACGCGAGCAGCGCGACGGCCTGCGGTGTCGGGGCCTGCGCGATGAAGGGCGCGCTCACCTGTTTGGGCGGGCTCGAGGTCGATAGCTGCGCGCCGGGCGTGGCGGCCCTGGGTGACGCGAGCTGCGACGGGATCGACAACGACTGCGATGGGGTCACCGACGAGGACTTCGCGGCCAGCCCGACGAGCTGCGGGGCTGGAGCATGCGCCGCCGCGGGGAGCACGGCGTGCGTGGGCGGCGCGGTCGTCGACACCTGCGCGGCGGGGGTTGGCGCGGAGGTCGACGCCACATGCGACGGCGTGGACGACGACTGCGACGGCCAGACCGACGAGGACTACGTGGGCGTGGCGACGAGCTGCGGCGTGGGGGTCTGCGCGACGGGCGGGTGGACGCGTTGTGTGGCCGGCGGGGTGGTCGACGGGTGCGTGCCGCTGGTGGCCGAAGCGGTGGACGCGAGCTGTAACGGGCAAGACGACGACTGCGACGGCGCCACGGACGAGGACTACGTTTCCTCAGCGACCATCTGCGGAAAAGGCGCCTGTGCGGCCAGCGGCGAGACGAGCTGCGCGGGCGGGGAGGTGGTCGCTAGCTGCAAAGCCGGCGCCGCCGGGGCGGGCGACGCGACCTGCGACGGCAAAGACGACGACTGTAACGGGCTGACCGATGACGGGTATGTCTCGGTCGCGACGGCGTGCGGGGACGGCGCCTGCGCGGGCGGCGGGGCGACGGCGTGCGTGGGCGGCGAGGTGGTCGATAGCTGCGCGGAGGGGGCGCCCGCGGGCCTCGACGCGAGCTGTAACGGCGTCGACGACGACTGTAACGGCCTCACCGACGAGGACTTCGTGCCGGTCGCGAGCACGTGCGGTGTGGGGGCGTGCGGCGCGACCGGGGCGATCGCGTGCGTCTTGGGGGAGGCCGTCAATGGCTGCCAACCGGGCACGCCGGCGGCGCTGGACGCGACCTGCGATGGGGAAGACGACGACTGCGACGGCGAGGCGGACGAGGACTACAAGGTCGTGGCGACCACCTGTGGCGTCGGCGCGTGTGTGGCGGTGGGGTTCACCTCGTGCGTGGGCGGGGCGGTGGTCGATAGCTGCGCTCCCGGGGCCAAGGCGGCCAGCGACGCGAGCTGTAACGGCGTCGACGACGACTGCGACGGCGAAACCGACGAGGACTTCGTGGGGCAGCAGACGAGCTGCGGGGCCGGGGCGTGCGCGGCGAGCGGGGTGACGGCGTGCGTGGGCGGGGCGGTGGTCGATAGCTGTAAAGCCGGGTCGCCGGCGGCCAGTGACGCGAGCTGCGATGGGGTCGACGACGACTGTGACGGCGCCACCGACGAGGACTTTGTGGCGGTGAAGACGAGCTGCGGCGTGGGCGCGTGCGCGTCGGTGGGCGGGACCTCGTGTGTGGCGGGCGAGGTCTACGATAGCTGCACGGCGGGCGTCGCGGCGGCCAGCGACTCGAGCTGTAACGGGGTCGACGACAACTGTAACGGCGCGACGGACGAGGGGTACGCGCCCGTCGCCACGGCCTGCGGGACCGGGGCGTGTGCGGCGAGCGGCGTGACCTCGTGCGCGGGCGGGGTGGTGAGCCAGAACTGCACGCCGGGT
>CAZNZH010000730.1:0-3207 GCA_964577445.1 uncultured Myxococcales bacterium | reverse complement strand
AACGCCTCCATCCGGTGCAGCCGGTACCCGAAACGCTCCTCTCCGGGAAGCAGCCTGGCCGCCACTTCCGGCGGATGCTCCCCGGCCGCGCATGCCTGGGTGCTCACAACTGCGAACAGCGCCGCCATGCGCAGCCGCGACCCGTCCAAGTACTCGCCGCACAGTTCGAGCCGGTTCGGCCGGGGCCGCACATACACCCCAAGCGACTCCGGCCCCTCGATGAGCCGCGCGAAGACCAGCCCAAAGGTCAGCGCGTACCGCCGCGCGACGTCATCCGCGCTTTCGCTAGCCAGGGCGACACTGAGGTGGGTTGAATACCCTTCCAGCCGGTATCCGGGCCCCAGCGCT
Source organism: uncultured Myxococcales bacterium (assembly GCA_964577445.1). GTDB lineage: Bacteria > Myxococcota_A > UBA9042 > PHBI01 > JACKFB01 > JACKFB01. The sequence continues at coordinate 2,859 of CAZNZH010000730.1, read as the reverse complement.
CGCTCGAGCGCCCTCTTCCCCGCTGCCGCCCAGTCCACCACCTCATCGGCGAAGCCTGCCCCGGTCGGTATCGGCGGCGATGCGATTTCCGCCTCCATCCCGTCCGCCGTTACCACCAGCCCCGACCGTAGCCGATACGCGTTCAGGTCTCCTGGGTCGAGCCGGAGACCGTCCCAGCTTAGGCTGTGGATGAGCGCTCGAAAGTCAACCTGCTGCCTATCCCGCCCGATGACGCGGTACTCGTGCTCCACCCCGACGAGCGAACCCGCCGGCGGCGTTCCAGCCGTTGTCCGCCATTCCGGACGACAGGCCTGCGGCACCGGCACTCGCGGCGACAGTCGTTTCATCGTCGCCCGGTCCTTCCGGAGGTCCCGTTCTAGATATTGGACCTTGATGAGTTCAGGTCTGTCGCCTCTGTCGGTTCGGGGCCTCCCGCCCCGGGGTCGTCCGACCGTTCGGAGGTGTTCGATTTGGAGCCCTTCACCTTCGCGGTATCCTCTGGCCCGGGGCTCCCTCCCGCAAACCGGTCGATGTTCGACTTGGAGAGGTTGAGGTTGCTAGTCTCGGCGGGCTCGGGCGTACTGCCCCCTGCTCCCCCAGTCGTCCGGTGAATGTTGGACTTGGAGGAGTTGAGGTTGGTCGCCTCCACCGGCTCCGGCGCGCCCCCGCCCGCACCCGGGTCGTCCAATCGGGCGGAGCCTTCGTCGCTGACCGCGATCCCCGCAGCGCCCCCGCCCGTCCGTTGAACGCCCTCTTCGTCGATGGCTATTGCACCTCCGCCAGCTTCCTTCCGTTCTCCCGCGCCAAAGGTCTCTTTCTCACCCACAGTCTTGAGCCTCTTTCCCGGAATACCGGTGACTACGGAGCAGGATACACCCGTCGCGCAAGAGCCCGGCTGCCTCGCCCCGGTCAGTTTCTCCGCTCGCTATCGCAACACTCGGTGCAATCGCAGTGGCCCTCAGCTCCAAGCACAAACGTCTGATCTCCAGCGACTTCGGCACATCCTTGACGCTCCACTAGACCAATGTAAACGATAACGAGACCGCGTATGAGGTCTACAAGGACTCGAGTCTCATCGTAAATCAAGTCTGCGGACTCGGAGAGTCATTTTGTCTCAGGGCTTACGCCGGGAATGCACAACTGCTTCTATGTCAAGGTGCGCCGTGGTGCCTGGTCCGGGTTTGGTTCGCAGATTTGCCGCCAGTGGGCGTTCACAGCCCCCACGGCACCGCCATGGCTATCGATTAGTTCCACGGGGAACAACTACCGTGACCGCCTTGCTCTTCTACGACCTGCGCCATCGTGCCGCCGGGGACTCCGGCGCTCCGCGAACCGGCACCGGCACCTGAAAATTACCGCTGGCGCTCCCGCTTCTTAGCCCTAAGCTAACCGAATGGAATCGCAAGCAGCCCGCCGCCCAGCGGGCCGATCCCCCTTCGCTTCGCTGAAAAACTCCCAGTTCCGCTGGCTCTACATCAGCAACCTTGCCTTCTTCTTCGCCATGATGGGCCAGTTCGTCACCCGTTCCTGGCTTGCTTTCGAAATCACCGACAGCGCCTTTGCCCTTGGCATGGTCAACTTTGCCGTCGCTGTACCCATGCTCCTCGTCGCTCCCTTCGGGGGCGTCATCGCCGACCGTGTCGAGCGTCGCAATCTCATCGTCGCCGGCCAGGTCATCCTCCTCGCCAACGAGGCAGCCGTCCTCGTCCTCCTTATCGCCGGGGTTCTCGCCTTCTGGCACCTGCTGGCCGTCAGCTTTGTCATGGGCTGCGTCTTCCCCTTCATCATGCCCGCCCGCCAGGCGATCGTCGTCAACATCGTCGGCAAGCAGGGCCTCGTGAATGCCATGGCCCTCCAGATGGGTGCGATGAACGCCGCACGCGTTGTCGCACCTGCTCTCGCCGGCTTCCTCATCTGGGCCGTTGGCATCAACTGGACCTACGTGGTCGCCATTGCCTTCTACCTCGTCGCGCTCAGCACCATGTCCCGGGTCGACCGCTTCTGGCCCGAAAAGGTCGCCCTCCCGAAGTCGATGTTCGCCGACATCGCCGACGGCGTCCGCTACGTCAAGGGCGAAGCAGCCGTCCGCACCCTCCTCCTCTTCGGCCTCGTCCCCATCCTCCTTGCCATGCCCTTCCAGTCCCTCCTCGCCGTCTTCGCCGAGGACGTCTGGGATGTTGGTTCACTCGGACTCGGCATCCTCAACGCCGCTGCCGGCCTTGGCGGCCTCATTGGTTCGGGCTACGTCGCCATCTTCGGCGATACCGACCGCAAGCTCCGCCTGATGATGCTCAGTGTCCTCCTCTTCGGCTCCTCGCTCTTCCTCTTCGCCGTTTCGCCCCTCTTCGTCATCGGCATCCTCTTCGTCCTCCTTGCCGATGTCTTCGTCGGCATCTTCCAGACGCTCAACAACACCATCATCCAGGTCATCATCCCCGACCACGTCCGCGGCCGCGTCATGAGCCTCCTGATGATGTCCTTCGGCCTCACCCCCCTCGGCACCGTCCCCATTGCCGCCCTCGCCGAAGTCATGGGCGCCCCCTTCGCCGTCGCCTGCGCCTCCCTCGCGCTCATCGCCGCCGCCGTCCTCTTCTACCTCCTCAGCCCCTCTCTCCGCGGCATTGACGCGACCAGCCGCGAAGCCCTCGAAGCCGAGGACGGCGAACGCCTCGCCCGCCCCTTCCCCATCGCCGCCGCCGGCGGCTAACGAGAGCTGGCGGCGCCGCCGGACGGGGAGCGCAGCGACTGTGCCGGGAACTTTTCGGCCCTCCCCAGCGTTATATACAGTGAGACCCAACGACCTCCATGGCTTGGGGCGCCCCCCCCCGGGGCGGCGGGCGGCGGGGCGGCCCCGCCCCG
>CAZNZH010000729.1:0-3218 GCA_964577445.1 uncultured Myxococcales bacterium | reverse complement strand
AGACGATGGCGAGGGCCAGCGCCGCATCCCCACGCCGGAGGGCCGCCAGCGCGTCCTCCACCTGCCGCCCCGCGCGCAGCCCCTCGGGCAGCGAGCTGGCCGGCACCTTCGTGATCGCCGCCCGCACCAGCCGGTCGTCGGCCAGCTCGTCGCGCCGCCTCCACGCGGCCTCGACCCAGATCACCGCGGCGTCGGAGCTCCGCGCGGCCAGCGCCAGATCCACCTCGGCGATCGCCCGCGCCACGCCGACCCGTACGTCCGCCGCCTCATCGACCGCCCGGGCCGCCGACGCGCGCACCTCGTGCGAAGCGCAGCCGGCGCCCACCCACAGCGCCGCGAACACCAGCCCGCACTTGCGCACCGCGTCCCCCATTCCCATACTCAGCATCATGGACCATATCCCTGCACCCGGCATGCTTATCGCGATGCCCTCGCTCTTGGACCCGAACTTCTTCCGATCGGTCATCCTCCTGGTCTCGCACTCCGACGAGGGCTCCTTCGGCCTGATCATCAATCACCCCAGCGACATCACGGTCGATTCGGTGTGCGAAGAGGCCGAGATCGCGTGGACCGGCCGCCCCGACATGCCGGTCTTCAGCGGCGGCCCGGTCGAGGGCGACCGCGGCTGGGTCCTGCACCCCGACGATGAGACCTTCGACGGCACCCAGCCCGTGATGCGCGGCCTCGCGCTGAGCGCCTCCCAAGATGCGCTACAGGCCTATGCCCGCAACCCGAGCGGCCGCTACCGCCTGCTGCTGGGCTACGCGGGTTGGGGCGCTGGGCAGCTCGAAGAGGAGATGCGCGCCGGCGCTTGGCTGCTCACGCCGCCGGTCGCCGAGCTCATCTTCGACATCGCGCCCGGCAAGGCGTGGCGCGAGGCCCTCCGCGCCGTGGGCATGGACCCGGCGCAGCTCGGCGACGGCGGGACGCTGCTCAACTGATGGCGGCGCTCTCCCGGTGATCAAGCTCGAAAAACACCCGCTGGACTGCGCCTGCGAGCACTGCGAAGCGATGTTCCCATCGGGCCGCTTCGAGGCCACCTGGAGCGCCGCCAAACCCGAGGGCGCCGGCCACCGCCGCGCCGTGGGCCGGGTCCCGCTGGGAGGCCGCAGCCGCGGAGTCAGCTTCATCGTCTGGCTCGACGCCGACGATCGGCTCGCGACGGACTGGCCCGGGTTCCCAGGGACCGCAGGCGCCGCCGTCACGCTCGGCCCAAACATCCCCGGCGATCCCGACCGCATCGTCGGCTCGAGCGACCCGATCTTAGGCGCCCTGACCGCCAAGGTCCCGCTGCGACGCCGCTTCGCCGACCGCCTCAACGCCCGCTGCATGGTCGAGTTCGGCCTGGCCCCCGAGGACACAGCGGACTTCATCACCTGCCCGCGGCACGGCCGCGGCCTGCCCGCCCTGACCTGCACCCACCTGGAGCACGAGGGCACCCCCCAAGAGGCCGTCATCCTCTACGGCGTCGACGGCGACTTCCCCGATCTCCTCTGCGTGGCCTGCACCGAACGCTACGCCGCCGGCGACCTCGACGTCTGCGTCCCCACATGCAGCCTCTGCCAGCAAGAGCGCGCAAGGCACCACCGCGTCGTTCAGGCCACCAGCTACCACACCTAGGTGGCCGGCGAAACGAGCGCCAAGTTCCGGCGATCTCGCGGGCGAGCGCCACGGTGCCGGCGGTCAGGGGGACGAGCGAGGCGCTTCCTGGTGGTGGCGCGCAGGAGGGCGCACGGAGGCGGGCCCGCGCCCGCCGCACACGCGACCCGACTAAGCGACGCCGCCAGGAAGCGCCGTAGCCGTTCCCCTGGCCGTCGGCTTCGGCCTAGCCGATGTAGCGGTCGACTAGCGCGGCTATCTTGGGGAGGGCCTCGACGACTTGGGCTTTGGCGCCGCCTCGCAGCTTGTCGTAGAGCTTCTTGGCGGTCGTGTGGCGGGTGGCGGCGGCGCGACGGTCGGTGACCTGGAGGAGGCGCTCGGCCACGGCGTCGCGGCGCGCTAGCATGTGGGTCGAGAGCTGCCCGGAGGCGCCGCCGCTTCGCCAGGCGGTGTACTCGGGCTCAAGCTCGGCGACCCACTCGTCCAGCAGCACGTCGAGGACGCCCTCGACGAAGCCGGGCTTGATGGCCTTCACAGCGCTGTAGGCGCCTTTGACCGCGATGCCGCCGAAGCCCTTCTTCGCGCTGACCTCCTCGTCGAGGAGGCGCTGGCAGTCGGCCAAAAAGCGCGGGCGCGTCTCGGGGGCCAGGAGGCGGCTGTGCAGGGTGTCGGTCGTGTCGGGCATATCGCTTCTCGCGGTGAGGTAATCACTGGGTTTTCGCACAACATCAGCGTGCGCGCCACTCGCGTTCAGCGCGGCTTTCGCGGGGTCATGGTCCGCTGGCTGGGCTCGGCGTTCAGCGGGTCTTCGGGCCAGCGGTGCTTCGGGTAGCGAGCGCGCATCTGCTTGCGCGCGTCGCTGTAGGCGCCCCGCCAGAAGCTCGCCAGGTCCGACGTCACCTGAAGCGGGCGCCCGGCCGGGTCCAGGAGGTGCAGCACCACCGCCACCCGATCTCGGGCGATCTTCGGGCTCGCCGTCCAGCCGAACACCTCCTGGACCTTCACCGGCAGTATGGGCGCGCCGTCTTGGGGCCAGCGCAGGCGAACCCGGCTCCCGCTCGGCACCTCGAGGTGCTCTGGCGCGTGGGCGTCCAGGGCCTGGCGCTGGGCGTAGCTCAGATTCGCGAGGATCTGCTTGGCGACCTGGACCCGCCGCAGCTCGGCCATGGACGCCAGCCCGTGACACAGCGACGGCAGCGCGTCGTGCAGCAACGCCAGCGGATCGGCGGGGAGGCCGGCCTCGGGGACGTGCCGGGCGACCAGCTCCAGGCGCCGCAGCAACGCCAGCGCCGCCTCGTCCAGGCTCAGCGCCTTGGATGGATCTCGGGCGGCCTCGCTGGCCAGGAGCGCCGCCGCCCCCTCGCGATCGGTCAGCGGCAGCGGCTGCTCGTCGAGCACCAGCTCGCCAAAGCGACGCTCGCGCACGCTGACCACGCGCTCGCGCTCGCCGTCCCAGCGCACCGCGTCTCGCGTGACGCTCAGCGGGTGGCCGTCGAGCCACGCCGCCTCGATGGCGATGGCCAGCCGCACCCGGGTCCGGGCGAAGGCGCCGCGGCGCCCGCCGGCCACATCGAGGGCCAGCAGGTAGCGCCCCGGCGGCGCGGTCTCCGGCGACTCCA
>CAZNZH010000728.1:0-3219 GCA_964577445.1 uncultured Myxococcales bacterium | reverse complement strand
GGCATCAAGGTCAGCGTCGGCGAGCCCTTGTGCGACCAGTTCGCCGTGCCGCTCGGCTTGGCCATCGTCTTCCTCATGGGCGTCGGCCCCGCCATGCCCTGGGGCCGCGCCACCCGCGCTGAGGTCGCCCGCCGCCTCGCCGCCCCCATCGTGGCCGGCGTCGCAATAGCGGCCCTCGGCTTCGCGCTTGGCGTCCGCGACCTCCTCCCCGCCCTGACCCTGGCCGTCGCGGGCTTCGCCATGGCGGTCTCGCTCCGCGATATGGCCGAGCCCGTCCGCGCCCGCATGACCCAAAAAACCGAGTCATTCGCTCGCGCTTTGGGCCACGCGCTCCGCCGCGGCCCGCGCCGCTTCGGGGGCCAGATCGTCCACATCGGCGTGGCCGTGGCCGCCATCGCCATTGCGCTGAGCCAGAGCTACCAGGTCATCGGCGAGGGCGTCATCAACAAGGGCGACTCGCTCAGGGTCGGCGCCTACGACCTCACCTTCGTCGAGGCCCACCAGGTCACCGAGCCCCACCGCGAGCGCACCATCGCCGACATCCAGGTCAGCAAAAACGGCCAAGATCTCGGGCTGCTCCAACCCGCGCTCAATAACTACGCGACCGAGATGAACTCCATCGGCTCGCCCGCCGTGCGCTCGAGCGCCCGCGAGGATCTCTACCTGTCGGTGATGAGCATCGACCCCCGCGGTCGCTCGATCGGGCTGCGCGTCTTCATCAACCCGGCGGTCGCGTGGCTGTGGATCTCCATGGTCATCATGGTGGTCGGCTGCGTCATCGCGGCGTGGCCTGCCCGCCGCATCGAAGGCCCCGGAGCCCCGGCGTGAGCGCCGACCCCACGCCATCAGAGAGCGCCAGCCCGAGATCGGGCGGCTTCTCCTATAAGGCCCTCATCATCGGGCTGGTCGTGACGCTGCCGATCCTCGGGCTGCTCTATCTCGGGCTCTCCATGGACCCACACCGGATGGACGCGCCGCTGGTCGGCAAGGCCGCGCCACCTTTCGCGCTGACCCGGCTGTCGGACGGCGAGACGGTCACGCTCGAGAGCCTGCGCGGCAAACCGGTCATCCTGAACTTCTGGGCCACCTGGTGTCTCCCGTGTCGCCACGAGCACCCGACCATGGTCCGCGCGGCCAAGGAGCTGGGCGACAAGGTCCAGTTCGTCGGCATCGTCTACCAGGACAAAAACGAGGCCGTGAACGCCTGGCTCGACACGTACGGGGGCCGCGGCTACCCGACGCTCATCGACGCCGGGACCAAGACCGGCATCGCGTACGGCGTGTATGGCGTGCCCGAGACCTACTTCATCGACCGGGACGGCATCATCCGCGACAAGGTGGTCGGCCCGGTGCGCCCGCAGGCGCTGTATGAGCGCGTCGGGAGGCTCTTGTGAGCCCGGCGCGTCCGCTGCTCGCCCTGCTGGCCGCGCTGACGCTGCTGGCGCCCGCCGCGCTGGCCCAGTCCGACCGCGGCGAGGCCGTCGCACCCGACGACGCCCTGACCCTGAGCCCCGACGTCGAGGCGACCGTCGGCAAGCCCCTGGGCCCGCCGGTGGGCCCCGCGCAGCTCGCCGAGGCCACCCACGAGCTGGCCTCGCGCATCCGCTGCCCGGTCTGCCAGGGCCACTCCATCGCCGACTCGCCGTCGGAGACCGCGCGCAACATGCTGGCGCTGGTGCGCGCGATGGTGGCGGCCGGCTACGTCGAGGATCAGGTCTTCGTCTATTTCGAGTCGCGCTACGGCGAGTTTATCCGCCTGTTGCCGCGCGCGGAGGGCCTCAACCTGCTGGTCTGGGCCATCCCGCTGGCGGCGCTGCTCATCGGCGCCGTCGTGGTCTTGGTCTTCCTACGCCGCGGCCGCAGACCCGCCCCGACGCCAAAAAACACAGACAGCGTCAGCGAAAAAGCGGCCCCGAGCGAGCTCGATCCCTGGCTCGACCAGATCCGCCGCGACGTCGAGCGCGACGACGGATGAGGACTTCGGAAGGTCAACATGGGTGAGATCGACTGGACCTCGGCGATCGTGGTCCTGGGAGGCGGGCTGGCCCTCGGGCTGGCGCTTGTGATGCTGTCGCGAAAGGGCGAGCCGACCGCCGCCGCCGCGCGAGATCTCAGCCGCGAGGCGAAGCTCGAGGATCTCAAGCGGCGGCGAGAGCTGCTGGTCGAGCAGTTGCGCGACCTGGACGACATGCACAGCGCGGGCGACACCGTGGCCGCAGCGGAGCGGAGCCGCATCGAGCGCGAGGCCGCGACGGTGCTGCGCGACCTGAGCCGCCTGGAGTCAGGCGAGGTCGCACCGCAACGCAGCACGGCCCAGGCACAATCTGGCGGCATGTCGCCGCAGCTTCGTGGTGCGCTGCAAGGCGGCCTCATCGTCGCCTTCTTCGCCCTGATGTTCATCGTGCTCCAGAGCACCACGCGCACCCGCGAAGAGGGCATGGGCATCACCGGCAACGACCCGCGCCCCGGGGCGACGGCCATGGGCGGCCAGGGCCAGGCGATGCCGGCCGATCACCCCCAGCCCGGCGAGGACACCCCGCGCCTGGCGGCCGCCCGCGCCGCAGCGGCCGCGGACCCGAGCAGCATGGACGCCAAGGTCGAGGTCGCCTTCGCGCTGGCCGAGGCCGGCCAGTGGATGGAGGCCTACAGGGCCAGCGAGGAGATCTTGGCCGTGGAGCCCGGCCAGCCCGACGCCCTGATGGTCCAGTCGAGCATCCGCCTGGTCATGGGCCAGCTCGACAAGGCCATCGAGCTGGCCGACAAGGTCATCGCGAGCCACCCCACCCACGTCAAAGCCTTAGCCTACCGAGGGATGCTAGCCTTCCGAGCCGGCGACCGCCCAGGCGCCATCGCCAACCTGGAGCGCGCCCGCCAACTGACCGGCCCCGACGAGACCCTCGACGCGATGATCGAGGAGGTCAAGACCAAGCCCCTACCCGCGCAGGCAGCGGCCGAAGACGCCGAGATGCCCCCCGGCCACCCGCCGATGCCCGGCGCCGAAGCCGAAGCCGGCGCGATGCCCCCCAACCACCCCGCCATGCCCGGCGCCGGCGGCGCGGAGGCCGGCGCCGGCGCGATGCCCCCCAACCACCCCGCCATCCCCGGCGCCGCCCAGCCGCCCCCCCCCACCGGCGACAACGCCCTAGCCGGCCCCATCCCCCAGGCCGCCGGCCCCACCGCCCCCCCCGGCGCCACCCGCGTCAACATCGCCCGCCACCC
>CAZNZH010000727.1:0-3221 GCA_964577445.1 uncultured Myxococcales bacterium | reverse complement strand
GCCGCCTCCGCCTTCTGCGCCGCCCGCGCCGCCTCCAGCTCCGCCAGCGCGCGCTGCGCCTGAGCCGCCTTCGCCGCCTCCGCCTTCTGCGCCGCCCGCGCCGCCTCCAGCTCCGCCAGCGCGCGCTGCGCCTGAGCCGCCTTCGCCGCCTCCGCCTTCTGCGCCGCCCGCGCCGCCTCCAGCTCCGCCAGCGCGCGCTCCGCCTTCTCAGCCTCAGCCGCCCGCGCCGCCTCCAGCGTCTTCATCGCCGCCGTGTGGTTGGACTCGGCCGCCGCCTGGCCGTCGCGTTCGATGCGCTTTAGCGCCGCCATCTGCCGCTGGTAGGCCTCCTCAGCCGCCTTGGTCCGCGCCTCGGCCGCCTGGGTCCGCGCCTCGATCGCCTGGGTCCGCGCCTCAGCCTCCTCAGTTCGCGCCTCGGCCGCCTGGGTCCGCGCCTCGGTCGCCTTGGTCCGCGCCTCGGTCACCGACAGCTTGTCCTCGAGCCCGGCGACCTCCTTCCTCAGCGTGTCGACCCTGGCCGCCTCGGCGGCGCTCGCCGCCTTCAGCTCCGCCAGCTTCTGCTGCTCGCCGGTCAACTGGTCCTTGAGCAGCGTGATCCGGGCCTCCTCGACCTCGGACTGCTCCTGCGCCTTCTTCACCTGCTCGCGCTGACCACTCAAGGCCGCCTCGAGCGCCGCCAGGCGCTGCTGCGCCAGCTCGCTCTCACGCGCCGCGTCCGCCGAACGCCGCGTCGACTCCGTCTCATCGCGCCGCGCCACGGCCTCGCCGAGCGCCGCGGTACGCTTCTTCTCCTGGTCCGCCGCCTCGCCGGCCGCCACGCGCCGCCCCTCTTCCAGCGCGTCCTGCCGGCGGTTCGCCGCGCGCAGCGCCTCCTGCGCCTGAGCCCGCGCCAGCCGCGCCTCATTGACCGCCTCGTGCTTCGCGTCATAGGCCGCCTCGGCCGCCCGAACCGCCTTCATCTTCTCGCCGAGCTCCGCGTCCAACGCCACGACCTCGGAGGTGCGGCCGGCCGCCGTGGCCTCCGCCCGCTTCGCCGCCGCCGCGTCACGCGCCGCCTGCGCCGCCGTCAACGCCTGGAGCGCCGTGTTCTCCTCGGCCTCGCGCTTGTCCACCGCCCGGCCCGCCGCCGCCATGGCCTCCTCGTGAGCGCGCGCCTCATCGGTCGCCTTCTGGAGCGCCGTCGCCTTCTCGCGCGCGGCCTCAAGGGCCGTCTTCCGCGCCTGCTCGGCCCGCACGGCCCGCGCAAGCGCCTCGGCCTTCGCCTGCTCGAGCTCCTTGGTCTTCTTGAGCTGCCCCAGCTCGCCCTGCACCTTGTCGGCCTCGAGCTGCGCCTTCTTCGACAGCCGCTCCGCCTCCGCCCGGGCCTTGGCGACCTCCGCGGTCAGCTTCTCCTCCTCCAGACGCGCCGCGCGCGCCTCATTGCGCAGCCGCTCCTCGTCCGCCCGCGCCGACTTCAGGTCGGTCAGCAGCTTCCGCTCGCGCTCGATGGCCTGCTCGATGCGCTTGGCCTCGACCTCGGCCGCCTTCAGCCGCAGGTCGGGCGCGGTGCGCTGGGTGCCGTCCACCATGAGGCGGATGGTCGAGCCCACGGTCTTGATGTCGTACGCCGCGTTCTGCTCGAACTCGATGACGATGCGGCCGACCTCGCCCACGTCGCCATTGTATTGGAGCGCGTGGATGCGCCCGATGACACCGTTGGAGACGTTCATCGTCGCCTCGAGCGCCGACACGTCTGCGCCCACGACATCGACAAACAGGCGCGGCGGATCCGCGAGCTTGAAGACCGTGAAGGTCGGCTTCACCTGCGACTCGATCTCGACGACCGTCTGGTCGGACGCCTCACGCACCTGAATGCGCTGTATCGCATTGGCCGCGCGTGGGGCCGCCGAGGCTGGCGCCACCGTCGCCGTCACCAAAAGAGCGGTGAGGGCGATGGAGAACTGGGCTGGAAGGCGCATCATCGGAGCGGCTCCTATGGTCTCACAACCCGCGGGAATAAAAGCGACTTTTCGCGTCCCGAGGGCGTATCGGCCATGTTAGGTGGGGCCAGGTTCATGGTCAAAAAAACCAGGAAACAACGAAGTGCCATCGCTGGGATGGCACTTCATGAAAAGAGTCAAGGAACATCGTTGACCGGACGCGAGGGTGGGATGGCAAATTCCTCCTCGTCGGGCGGCTCCTCCTCGTCGAAACCCGGCCGGACGGCGAGGTCGAGATAAGGAGGTTTGATGGTGATCTTCGTGGCGTTCTCTTCGTTGGGTTCCTTCACGACCACCATGTACTGCGTGATGGACTCGACGATGCCGCCCTTGCTGCCGATGCGCGTGTCGCGCTGGATGACGTAGGCCTGCGACTTCGGGTCGACCACCACCGCCTTCGGGACCGCCGTGCCGCTCATGATGATCATCAGGCGGTACTCCTTCAGCGGGTACTGCTCGAGGGGCCCGCGCGGCGGCTCATCCTCCACCTTGGCGATCGTCTCCTCGACCTCTTCCCTCGTCTCCACAGCCGGCCGCGGGATCAACTTGGCCACCCGCGGCGCGAACAGGTCTTTGGGCGCGGTGTGCTTCTGCTCCAGGAACTTGCTGAAATACGGCTGCACGAGATCCCACTTGGGGTTTTCGAACTTCAGCGTGACGATCTCGTCCTTGGCGCCGGTCGGCGCCGCTTGTGCGGGCCGAGCGGGCCGCTTCTTGCGCAGCTCCGCTGGACTCTCACCCGTGGTCACGTCGTCGCCGCAGCCCGACATCATCGGCGCGGCGACCCACAGACACGAGGACACGAGCATCAGGCCCAGGAGGCGTCGCATGGTCTTGGGTCTCCACATTGGGTCCACCTACCGCCGGTTCCGCTTGCGGCGCTTCCTGAACTTGTCACGCTCGGCCCGCTCAGCCGCGCTCAGGAGTTGGCCCGAGTAGCTGTAGGCGTTCACGGTGAATTGCGCGTGAATCTTCCAGTTCCCGATGACCTTCGCGTAGTCGTCCAGCTTTGCGATGAGCTGCGCGTTGCCGAAGTCCGCAGCCGCTATGTCCGTCCGGTACTTGGGGTCCTTGGCCGCGGGCGGTCTGTTCATCCGCCTGTCGCCGCCGGCCGCTCCGAACGCCATGGAAGCCATCGCCTGCTTGCGGAAAGGGATCGCCCGCAGCTCGAGATCTTTCACGGTCATCATGCGCATCCCGGGCTGCGCCAGCGCCTCCAGGAAGGACACCACCACGGGGAAC
>CAZNZH010000726.1:1929-3221 GCA_964577445.1 uncultured Myxococcales bacterium | reverse complement strand
CATCCCGTCGGTGTCCTCCGAGTCCAGGTGGAAGTCAGGCGCCGGCCGCTGTAGCACGATGTCCGGGTCACCCGCCGCGGCCCTGAGCTTGTCCTCGGTGACGTCGAAGGCGTAGGTCAGCGTCGCCGGGATGCTGTGGGCGGGCGTCCACGTGGTGTCCAGGTCCAGCACCCCGAACTTGGTGTGAATGTAGAGCGCCCGGCTGGTCCACTGCGTCGCGCCGAAGAAGCGCTCGACCTTGTAAGCCTTGAGTGCGATCGCCTTGGTGATCGTGCCCAGGGCGTAGAGGCGGCGCTCGGGGAAGGTGAGGTTCAAGCTGGCGAGGTTGTGCCCGAACCAGGCGCCTTGCTCGTACATCGGGATGGCGATGTACATCGACAGCGGCACCGGTCCCTCGTAGCCGGGCGGGATGTCGAAGATCACCCGCTCGTGGATGGTCAGCCGCGTGGCCTCCACCGCGAACCCGTAGATAAATCCTGGCAGCTCGGCGCAGTCGTAGAACACCCAGAGATCCATCGGCATCCCCTCGGGGCCGAAGGTCAGCGCGTCCAAACGCTGAAGCAGGGTCAGGAAGATCCCGGACTCGAGGCGCATCGGATCGATGGTCCATCGAAGGTCCAGGCCAAAGGGCGCCGGGTCCAGGTGGGGCAGGTTCGCGGGGGTCGCCACCACGAAGGTCCCGTAGTCGCGGATAATGGCGTCGTTGGACGTCCGGATCATCCTTGAAACCTCCGGGTAAAGCCGCGGTCGGGCTCGGCCACGAGAGCGTCGGCGCCGCTGCTCACCTGAAGGGGCACCCGGGTGTCGGAGCCGCGGATCTCGGCCGGGCCGACGACCGCGACCTGCAGGCCGGTCTCGATCTCGAGCTGAAGCGCTCGCAGCGCCTGGAAGTCGTCGGCGTCGATGTAGCGGTGGATGCCTTCGGGGCCGAGCAGGTCGCCACGCAGCAGGCGCTCGCAGCCCGCGGCGTCGGCGCTGACGCGAAACGTGCAGGTCGCCGGGTTGTCGTGGCCCGGGGTCCACGCCGTCTCAAGGTGCAGGGGGCCGAGGCCGGCGTAGAGGCCGAGCTGGGGCGAGCGCCACTGGCACGTCGCGAGCATCTGCGTCAGGCGGAAGGCCTGGGTCCCGGCCGCCAGGGTCAGGCGCCACAGGCCCTCGGGCGCAGCGCCCGGTGCGATCTGGTTGACGCTGCAGAGCGTGTAGACCAGCGCGGCGCTGCGGGCGACGGTGGGGATGCAGATGAAGATCGACACCGGCACGAGGCCCTCGTAGCCGTCCGGGACGGCCAGGGC
>CAZNZH010000726.1:0-1829 GCA_964577445.1 uncultured Myxococcales bacterium | reverse complement strand
AGATGAAGATCGACACCGGCACGAGGCCCTCGTAGCCGTCCGGGACGGCCAGGGCGCGGCGGACCCACGCCTCGAGCTGCCGGGCCCGGCGGGCGAAGCCGAAGACGGCGCCGGGCATCACCGCGCAGTCGTAGAAGACCCACGCGGGCATGGAGAGGCCGACCGGGCCGTACGCCAGCTCGTCGACGTGCTTGACCAGTTGGATGAAGGTGCTGCCCGAGACCCGCTGGGGGTCGAAGATGTTGGCCTCGGGGATCTCGAGGCCGAGGGGGGCTGCGTCGAGCCCCTGGCGCACCGGCGGTCGCGCGATGAGGTAGGGCTCGCAGGTGTCGAGCACGCGCCGGTAGGGCCGTAAGAGCATGGCCCGACTCTAACCCCGCCGCGGGGCGCCTGGAAGGGCAGGGCCCCGGCCGGAGCGTCAGCCCTTGTCGCCGAGCAGCGTCACCAGCACAGCTTTTTGCGCGTGGAGGCGGTTTTCCGCCTGGTCGAAGATGATCGAGCGCGGGCCGTCGCAGACCGCCGCGCTGACCTCCTCGCCGCGATGGGCGGGCAGGCAGTGCATGAAGACGCTCTCGCCGTCGGCTTGGGCCATGACGCGGTCGTCGACCTCGAACCCGGCGAAGGCCTTCACCCGGGCCGCGGCTTCGTCTTCCTGGCCCATGGAGGCCCAGACGTCGGTGTAGACGACGTGCGCGCCTTGAGCGGCGACCAGCGGGTCGTCGGTCTCGATGATCCGGGTGCCCGCGGCGGCGGCGTCGGCCTTCGCCAACGCGACGACGCTCCGGTCCATCGTGTAGCCGTCGGGCGCGGCACAGGCGAAGTCCATCCCGGCCTTGGCGCACGCAAACATCAATGAATGCGCCATGTTGTTGCCGTCGCCGATGTACGCCATCTTCAGCCCGCGGGTGCGCCCGAAGCGCTCGCGGATCGTCTGCAAGTCCGCCAGGGCTTGGCAGGGGTGCAGCAGGTCGGTGAGCCCGTTGATCACCGGCACCGTCCCGAAGCGCGCGAGATCGAGCACGTCCTGATGCCCGAAGACGCGCGCCATGATGCCGTCCACGTAGCGGCTGAGGACCTTGGCCGTGTCGCTGATCGGCTCGCCCCGATGCAACTGGACGTCGCGCGACGACAAGAAGAGCGCGGTGCCGCCTAGCTGCCACATCCCGACCTCGAAGCTGACGCGGGTGCGCGTGGAGGCTTTGAGGAAGACCATCGCCAAGGACTTGCGCTCGAGGGCGTGCGCGAAGCCGCGGGGAGCGCGCTTGAGCTCGTCAGCCAAATCCAGGAGTCGGTTCAGCTCGTCGGCGCTGACGTCGTGGAGCGAAAGGAAATGATCCATGGGGGCCTCGCGGGGCAGTGCGGAGAGGTGTTGAGGGGCCAGCCCCTTACTCGTCGGCGTCCGGTTCCTCGGCCTCGTCGCCTTCGTCGGTCGGGAAGAGCGCGAGCTGGCGGCGGACGGCCGTGGGCTCGTCGTCGCGGAGGATGCGGGTCCCGGCGCGGTCGGCCAGGGCCGCCACCAGCCGCTGGGGGCTGGTGATGATGACGGTCGAGCCGCCGTCGTCGAGAAAATCCAGCGCCGCTTCGAGCTTCGGGCCCATGCTGCCCTGCGGGAACTGGCCCGAGCTCAGCAGCTCTCGCGCCTCCTCCCGCCCGACGCGCTCAAGCGCCCGCTGGTCGGTCTGGCCGAAGTTCACGTAGACGTTGTCGACAGCCGTGAGCACGACCAGCAGGTCCGCGCCCAGATGGTTGGCCATCAGCGCGGCCGTCCGGTCCTTGTCGATGACCCCCTCCAGCCCGCGCATGGTGCCGCGTGGGTCCATCGCCACCGG
>CAZNZH010000725.1:0-3238 GCA_964577445.1 uncultured Myxococcales bacterium | reverse complement strand
GCTGGCCGCCACGGAGTCCAGCGCCAGCACCGGCGCGACCGGGCGCCCCGTCGAGCGCGCGATGGGCTCGGCCAGAGCGGCGCGCACCCAGCGCCCGCGCGTCTCCAAGATCGCCGCCGTCTGGCCCAGGCGCGCCTGCTCCAGCGCGGCGATGCTCTGGTCCACCGAGTCGCCCACGGCCAGCGACCCCACCAGCACCGCCGACGCCAGCGCGACCCCCGCCCCCACCGCGAGATGGGCGCGCAGGTGGTAGCGCAGACCGCGCAGAATCAGGCGCCAGAGCGTCATGACCCGGTCGGCGCCGAGACCAGGCGCCCGCCCTCGATCCGCAGGACGCGATCGGCGCGGGCCGCCAGCCAGGGCGCGTGGGTCACCAGCACCATGGTCAGCGACTGCGCGCGCCGGAGCTGCGCGACCAGCTCGGCCAATTGCTCGGCGGTCTCGTTATCCAGCGAGCCGGTGGGCTCGTCGGCCAAGAGCAGCGTCGGCTCGCCGATGAGCGCGCGCGCGACCGCCACGCGCTGGCACTCGCCCACCGAGAGCTGCCCCGGCCGGTGCGTCGCCCGGTCCGCCAACCCCACCGCGTCCAGCAGGGCCCTCGCCCGGGCCACGTCGGCCTTGTCGGCCCGGCCGCCCAGCGCCAGCCGGGGCAGCAGCACGTTCTCCAGCGCGTCGCATTGGGGCAGCAGGCGGTGGGTCTGAAAGACGAAGCCCATCCGCTCGGCGCGCAGGCGCGCCCGCTTCGGTTCGCTCAGGGCGAGGATGTCGAGCCCGTCGATTCGCACCTCGCCGGAGTCGGGCCGGTCCAGCGCGCCGATGAGCTGCAGAAGCGTCGTCTTGCCGGAGCCCGAGGGCCCGACCAAGGCCACCGATTCCCCAGGCGCCACCGAGAGCTCCGCGTCGTCGAGCACCGTGTGCGGCGCCCCACCCTCGGGCCTCGTGAAGCGCTTCACGAGGCCTCGGGCCTCTACCGTCGCGCCCCGCGGATCGGCTGCCGGGTCCCTCATCGTTGAGCGGCGGGCGTCGTGACCACCGCGGCGCTCGCGGGCGGATGGGGCGGCGGCGCGGGCTTGAAGTACGAGACCATCCAGCCGCCGGTCGCGGCCATCAAGATGCCCACCACGAAGGGCCAGCGCACGCGCTCCCACGAACCCGACAGCCCGATGGCGACCACCGCGTTCACCACGGGAGCGCCGGCGAAGACCACCGACATCACCACCGCCGGCGAGCCCTTGGCGCCGAAGGCCAGCAGCACGCCCAGCGCGCCGACCGCCCCCACAGCGCCCGCGACCAGCGACCACGCGACGCCGGCGCCGGTGAACTGCCAGCTCGCCTTTTGGGTGGCCAGCATGATGACCGGCCCCAGCACGGCCACCAGCAGGTACGCGACGCCGACGACGAGGAAGGCCTTGATGCGGCCCTGCTCCGGGTCGCCCATCAGCGCCTGGCCCTTGTGCAGGAAGATGCCGTAGAGACCCCAGCACGCGACGGTCAGCGCCGTGAAGACCAACCAGCCGGAGCCCGCCGATTCACCCGATGGCATCGCCCTCCCCCTTGTCGAGCCGCGTGACGGCGTGCGCGAAGACCTGGGCGACCTCGGCCGCCATCCGGTCCGCATGGTAGTCGGCCTGCGCCGATTCGCGAGCCCGGAGCCCCAGACTCTCGGCGGTTGCTGGGTTTTCGAGCAGCTCGCGCAGGGTCGCGGCCAGGTCGAGCGGATCGGCCGCGGCGAAGAGGCGCCCGCCGCCGGTGGCCTCGACCAGCTCGGTCAGCGCGGCGTGGCGCGGCAAGACGACGGGCACCCCGGCGGCCATGGCCTCGAGCGCGTAGAGCCCGAACGACTCGCTGTAGACCGCCGGCACGCTGAAGACGGTCAGGTCGGCGAAGAAGGCGAGCTTCTCCTCGTGGGTCAGGTTCGGGCGAAACCGGACCTCCGCGCTGAGGCCCGCCTCGTCCAGGCGTCGCCGCAGCGCGTCCACATAGGGCACGTCGATGCCGTTCATCACGCCGCCGATCTCGAGCTGGGGCGCTCGCAGGTGACCGGGCCAATGGCGGCGCAGCTCGATATACGCGTCGACCAGGACGTGCAGCCCTTTGTCGTGGCACATGCGCGCCAGATAGCCGATCGTGGGCACCCTCGGCGCCGCGGTGCGGTGGGCGATCTCGGCGATGTCGATGCCGTTGCGGACCACATGGACGCGCCGGGGATCGAGCCCCAGGCGCGCGCTCATCACGTCGCCGTGGTAGCGGCTGACCGCGACGAAGGCGTCGACGTGGGCCGTGGCCTCGGCCAACGCCGCCCACGCGTCGCCGCGGTCGGGTTCGGGCATCGCGTCCAAGAAGCCGTCTTCGCCTTGCAGCGTGCACACCACCGGGACACCCAGCCGCTCGCGCAGCGGGCGGGCCAGGCCGGCGAGCAGCGCGTTGGACAGGCAGATGACGTCAGGCTCTTCGAGGGTCTCGAGGTAGCGGCAGAGGCGCTCGACCTCCTTTTTTTGGTGCCCCGCGCTGCCCCTGAGCATGGAGATCGTCAGCTCACCGAGGTCGGCCGGGTCGGTCATCCCGGCCTTTCGCGCGGCCAGCCCCAAGACCGGCCGGGTGTCCAGCGCCCGGTCGAGCCAGCGGGGCAGGGACCTGAAAAACCCCGAAAACTGCTGTAAATACGTGTTGATACCGCCGAAATAGACCGGCGCTCCCGCGCTCGCGTCGACCGGGCCGACGTGCATGGGCAGGTAGAGCGGCACCATCACCACGTCGTGCCCCAGGCGGCGCAGCGCGAGCACCAGCGTGTTGTCACGCAGGCAGGTGCCGCAGAAGAACCGCCCGGTGCCGGCTGTGAGTTGAAAGACCCGCACCCGCGCGGTCAGCTCGATTTGTCGGGATCGGGTCCACCGGCCGGGGTCGGCAGCTCCGGGGCGGGGCGGCCAAAGCTGACGGGCTCGGGCAGCGTCGCCATCTGGTCGACGGCGGCGAAGAGCGCCGAGAAGTCGCGACCCAGGTTACCGATGAGGATATCGGTCATGTCGTCGCGCAGCTCGGGGTGGCGGCGGACGAACTCGGCGAAGCTGAACTCGGGGTCGTAGAAGCCGTAGATGAGGCGGCGCATCGGCTCCACGAGGTTGGCGAACCACTCGGCGTAGTCGGCGAAGAGCGCGGCGTCGCGGCGTCCGGAGTCCAAGGCGCGGTCGACGGCGCCGGCGCAGGCCTCGCCGCTGACGAGCGCGGTCAAGACGCCCGA
>CAZNZH010000724.1:0-3243 GCA_964577445.1 uncultured Myxococcales bacterium | reverse complement strand
TCTGCTCGTTGGAGAGCATCTTGCGGTACTCGAGCGGGTAGCCCGCGCGGCTCCACGCGCCGATGCCGCCGGCGACGTTGACGACGTCTTTGTAGCCCAACTGCTGCAAGGCATAGGCGCTCAGCGCGCTGCGCGTGCCACCGGCACAGTAGAGCGCCACGGGGCTCGAGCGGTCGGGCACCATGCTCTCGATCTTCATCTCCAAAAACCCGCGCGGCACGGTGCGGGCGCCTGCGATAACGCCGTTCTCCAGCTCGTCGGGCTCGCGGATGTCGATGAGGAGGGGCGGGGCTTTCGACGCGACCAGCTCGTGGAGCTCGTGGACGGAGACCTCGCGGATCTTCGCCTTGATGGCCGAGAGCATGTCTTGGAAGGTCACCGACATTGTGGACTCCTTTGGTCAACAATAGGGCGCCACAGTATGGCCCGCACCGAGCCAAGGCAACGATGGCGTGCGGGCATTCACTCGATTTCAGTCCTATCGTGCTCTTGCCTTGTCGGCGCGGCGCTCCGCGTGTCCACCCGGGCCGCGCTGTGCCACCATGGCCCCCATGACCCCCAGACACCCACAACATCAGTATCTGCGCGAGTCTCCTCCCCTGCCAGACCTGAGCGTCGCGCCGTCGGCGGGCACGGCGGACGCGGTGCGCGGCGCCGACCCCTTCGCGTCGGCCTCGGCGCTCAACCTCGGCGCCATCTGGGCGGCGTCGTTGGGTGTCGATGCGAGCGCTGCCGTCGTCGGCCGGGACCGCGACACGCTGCTGGCCCGCGTGCTGGCCTGCTCGCTCGGTCCCGACGATGTCGTCGCCCTCGCCGGGCCGGCCGACCCCGCCCTGAAGCGGTCCATCCTCCTGCCCGGCGCCCGCTGGGTCGACGTGGGGCGCGACATGGGCTGGGCGCTTCAGGCCGAGGCCCTCGAGCGGGTGATCGTCGATCGAGCTGCCAGCGTCTGCGTTTTTTGCCGCCCTGGGCCCCTGGGTCTGCCCCTGGACCCGCTCGGCCCCATCGAGCGCGCGCTGGACGCGGGCCTCAGCGTCGTCGTCGACGAGGAGCTCGTCGCGTGGGCGCCGCCCGGCACGGCGTCGGCCCTGGCCCTGCTGACCGCGCACCCCGATCGCCTCGTCGTGCTACGCGCCCTGCCCGAGTCCGGGCTTGGAGGACTGAGCCCCGCGCTGGCGCTGGCGCCGGGGCTGGCCTCGCGGCTTCGTGCGGCGCTTCCTCAGCGTCTGTCGGCGCCAGCGCTCGCCGGTGCGCTCGCCGCGCTCGCCGACCCGATGGCGCTGGTCGCCGCGGCCCGCGCCGCCGCCCAGTCCCGCGACGCCCTGGCGGCCCCCCTCAAGGCGTCCCCGGAGCTGCTGGTCGCCGCGTCGGCCGGGCCTCGCCTGCTGGTCAAACACCGCGACGGCAGCCCCTGGGAGCCGACCCGCGCGCCTGCGACCCCGTGGACCGACGCCGACTCGGCCCTGCGCGACGCGGTCGTCCTGACCCCGTAGCCTCATTTCCCTATACAGAAGCTGGCGAAAAGACGGTCCAGCACCTCCTCGATGGTGCCCTGGCCCAGCAGCTCGCCAAGGGCCATGGCGGCCTCCCGCACGTCGACCGACGCCAGCTCGAACGGGGCCCCGGTGCGCAGGGCGTCGCTGGCGTCACCGAGCGCTGCCGCCGCGCGCTCTAGCGCCACCCGGTGCCGCTGCCGCGCGATCACCAGCTCGCCCGAGTCCGCCTCGGCCCCTCCCAACCGCGCGACCACAGCCGTCGCCAGCGCGTCGAGGCCCTCGCCCGTCGCCGCGCTCACCGCCAGCCGACCCTCGCCCGGCGCCGCGAGGTCGGACTTGGAGGCCACCACCAAGGTCGGCGTGCCGGGCTTGTGCGGGTCCGGCGCCGGGGGCTCGGGGTCGCCCGGCGCCACCAGATAGACCACCAGATCGGCCGCCGCCATCGCCGCCTCGGCGCGCGCAATCCCGGCGGCCTCGACCGGCTCGTCGGTGTCTCTCAGCCCGGCGGTGTCGATCAAGACGACGGGCACCCCGTCGAGATCGACGGTCTCCTCGAGCGTGTCGCGCGTCGTGCCCGGCGTCGGCGTCACGATGGCGCGGTCGCGACGACACCAGGCGTTGAAGAGGCTGGATTTGCCGGCGTTGGGTCGCCCGGCCAGCGCCACGCGAGCACCTTCGCGCCACAGACGACCGCGCTCGTAGGTCTGGGCCAGGCGCTCGAGCGACGCGCCGATCTCGCGCGCCTCGTCGGCCAAGGCGATCGCGTCCTGAACGGGCACGTCGTCGTCCACGAAGTCGATGGCCACCTCGATGCGGGCCTGAAGGCCCATGATGCGCTCTTTGGCCTCCGCGGCGACCGTCTCAAGACGCCCGCTGAGGTGATCGCGCGCCACGGCCAGCGCCCGATCCGTGCGCGCGCTCACCAGGTCGGCGACCGCCTCGGCCCGGGTGAGGTCCATGCGGCCGTTCATGAAGGCGCGCCTCGTAAATTCACCAGGATCCGCCCCGCGAACCCCCGCGGCGAGCACCACCTCCAGGCAGCGCCGCAGCGAGAGGGCGCCGCCGTGCAGGTGCAGCTCGACGACGTCCTCGCCGGTGTACGAGCGCGGGCCGGGCATGAAGACCGCGAGGCCCTCGTCGAGGTCGGCCCCGTCGGCGTCGCGAAAGAAGCCGTGGTAGAGGCGGCGCGGCGTCGCGCGATGTGGCAAGCTCGGAAAGTGAGCGCGCGCCACGGCTAGCGCGGCGGGGCCGGATAGGCGGATAATGCCGACGCCGCCCCCGACGGCGGTGGCGACAGCGGCGATCGTATCATCGAGTTCGCTCATCGGCTGCGGAGGCTATCACGGTGGCAGACGACGAGGGACCCGACCTCGCGGAGCGCTTCAACGCGGCCATGGACGCCGCGGAGGAGGGCGATCTCAAGGCGGCGCGCGCGCTGCTCGAGGAGGTGGTGCGGGGCGCGCCCGATGACGGGGAGGCCGTGCTCGCCCTGGCGCGCTACGAGCGCGAGGACGGTGAGGCGGGGGCGGCCGAGTCGCGGCTGGTGGCCTACCTGACCCTGGCGCCCGATGACGTCGACGCGCTGGTCGAGCTGGCCGACCTGCGCCTGGCTCGTGGCGAGCCCGCGGCGGCCGCCGAGGTGCTGCGGGAGGTCCTCGACCAGCGCCCCGGGCACTGGGAGGCGCTCTTTCTGCTGGGTAACGCGTTCTCGGACGTGGGCGCCTTCGACGAAGCCGTCCGGGCCTAC
>CAZNZH010000723.1:1962-3245 GCA_964577445.1 uncultured Myxococcales bacterium | reverse complement strand
CCGGCGCAAAGCGACGGGCGACTGCATGACGGGCCGGCGCAAAGCGACGGGCGACTACATCTTGTAGTCGCCGAAGGTCTCTGGGTCGAGGTCCTCAAGGTTCACGTCGACGCTGGACATCGCGCAAGGGCCCGCTGGCGCGCGCGCGTGCTCGGTGTCGCCTGTGCCGGCCCCCACCTCGCTCGGCGCTTGTGCGGCCATGGTGCCGGCCGCGGCGAGGACGGCTCGCGCGGCGTACAAAGCGGCGCCGGTACGCAGCGCCAGCGCCAGGCCGTCCGAAGGGCGCGCGTCGATGGCGTGCTCGTGCCCGGACTCGTCCACCAGCGTGAGCTCGGCGTAAAAGGTCCCGTCGATGAGGTCGGTGATCACGACCCGCGCCAGCGTGGCGCCAAGCTCCGCCAGCATGCTGGTGATGAGGTCGTGGGTCATCGGCCGCGGCAGCTCGATATCCGCCAGCGCGGTGGCGATGGCGTTGGCCTCAAGCCCGCCCACGTACATCGCCAGACAGAGCCGAGGCTCGTCGATGCCTCGCAGCATGACCGCCGGCGCCTGGGTGCCCGGCTCAAGCACGACGCCGTCCACCCGCATGGCGATAATCGGTTTTTGCTGAGTCGAGAGCGGCATCTGCGCGGTCCGGGTTCGCTCGCACCGCCCTCGGACAAACCCCCCGCGCTCGGTCAGGCGAGGGTCCCAAAAAGCGTGTGCGAGAGCACTTTCTCCACTCTAACCGCGGCCAGCTTGCCGATCCAGCGACGCGACACGAGGTCGGCCATGGGCACCGGGAAGTTCACGACGATGTTGCTGCGTGTACGACCGCACAGTTGCAGCGCCGCCTCGCCGCCGCGCGACGCCTTCCGCGATGGGCCCTCGACCAGGATCTCCAAGGTCTTGCCGGCGTAGGTGTTAAGGATCTCGTCGTAGATGACGTCCTGAAGCCGCTGCACCTCGGCCAGCCGCCGAGACTTCTCCGCGTCCGGGACATCGTCTTCCATGGTGGCCGCGCGGGTCCCCGGCCGTGGCGAGTACTTGAACGAGTAGATGCTGTCGTAGCGGACCTGCCGCAACAGCTCCAAGGTGGCCTCGAAGTCCGCCTCCGTCTCCCCCGGAAACCCGACGATGATGTCCGTCGTCAGCCCGATGTTCGGCACCCGCTCGCGCAGCCGCGCCACGCGCCCGAGGTAGTGCTCGATGGTGTACGGCCGCCGCATCGCCTCCAGCACCCGGTCGCTGCCGCACTGAACCGGCAGGTGAAACGACTCGCACAACGTCCGCAGCTCGCCAAA
>CAZNZH010000723.1:0-1952 GCA_964577445.1 uncultured Myxococcales bacterium | reverse complement strand
GTCGATCAGCTCGTCGGTGCAGTCGGTCGGGTGCGAGGTCGTAAAGCGCAGCCGCTCCAACCCGGGCACG
This sequence comes from uncultured Myxococcales bacterium, assembly GCA_964577445.1. Taxonomy (GTDB): domain Bacteria; phylum Myxococcota_A; class UBA9042; order PHBI01; family JACKFB01; genus JACKFB01. The sequence continues at coordinate 1,882 of CAZNZH010000723.1, read as the reverse complement.
GCGTCGACCGCACGCAAGAGCTCGGCGAAATGCGGCTGCCGCTCGCGGTCTTTGCCGTAGGAGTTCACGTTCTGGCCGAGCAGCGTCACGTCGCGCATGCCCGAGGCGACCAGCGTCTCGACCTCGCGCACGATGAGCTCTGCCGGCTTTGAGACCTCGCGGCCGCGCGTGAAGGGCACGATGCAGAAGGTGCAGACCTTGTCGCAGCCCTTCATGATGGTGATGAACTCGCTGACCTTCCCGACCGACTGCGGGATGGTCTCGATGAACTCGTAGTCTTTGCGGTTGGCGAAGGTCGTCTCGGCCACCCGCACGCCGCCCAGCCGCACGCGGTCCAAGATCTCCGGTAGCTGCGCGATGTTGTCGGGGCCCATCACCAGGTCGAGGTAGGGCACCTTGTCGAGCAGCCGCGCGCCCTCCTGCTGGGCCACGCAGCCCGCCACGCCCAGCACCAGCTCAGCGTTGTAGTCCTTCAACGACGCGAGGCGCCCCAGCTCCGACAGCATCTTCTGTTCGGCCTTGTCGCGGACGCTGCAGGTGTTGAGCAGGATGAGATCCGCCCGCGACGGGTCGCTGGTCGGCTGGTAGCGGAGCGGCGCCAGGACCTGGAAGATGCGGTCGGTGTCGGCCACGTTCATCTGGCACCCGAAGGTCTGGATGTAGACGAAACGGTCGGGTCCGCCCTCGCGTGGCGTGGGCTCGGTCGCTTCGACGGCAACAGACACGGTGCTCGCTCCTGGGCGCTTGGGAGGGCGCCGAGGTAGCTCGCGCGGCGTGGGGAGTCAAGCCCGAGGCCGCGCGGCGCAAAGCGCTTGATTGCTCACGCCGCGTGCGTAGCCTTCGCCCGCGCCACGAACCGACCCTCGCCCCGAGGGGCGAACGCGCGCATGATTCGCAGGGGCTCGGATGGCCGGAAAAGCTGATTATTACGAGGTGTTACAGGTCTCTCGGGACGCCGACGGCGCCGCGATCAAGCGCGCGTACCGCACCCTGGCCATGCAGTACCACCCGGATCGCAACCCAGGGGACGCCGGGGCCGAGAACCGTTTCAAGGAGTGCGCCGAGGCCTACCAGGTGCTCTCCGACCCCGACAAGCGGCAGATCTACGACGCTCACGGCCACGAAGGCCTGTCGGCCCATGGCGGCGCCAACGGTGGGGACTTCCAGGACATCTTCACCCAGTTCGGCGACATGTTCGGCGACATCTTCGGGGGCGGTGGCGGCCGCAAGCGCAGCGCTCGCGGCGCCGACCTGCGCTACGACCTCGAGCTGTCCTTCGAAGAGGCGGCGTTCGGCGTCAAGCGGGAGATCACGTTTCATCGGCGCGAGACCTGCGAGATCTGCAAGGGCAGCGGCGCCGAAGCGGGGAGCCAGCCCGAGACGTGCCGGACCTGCGAGGGCGAGGGCCGCGTCACGCGCCAGCAGGGCTTCTTCCTGGTGCAGACGAGCTGCCCCGTGTGCCGCGGCGCTGGGCGCACGATCTCGCGCCGCTGTAAGCCGTGCAGCGGGCAGGGGCTCTCCGCGGTCGAGCGCACGGTCAGCGTCACCATCCCGCCCGGCGTCGACACGGGCGTCCGGCTGCGGGTCTCCGGTGAGGGCGAGGGCGCGAAGCAGGGCGCGGCGCGCGGCGATCTCTACGTGTTCGTCCGGGTGCAGCCCCACGAGAGCTTTCAGCGCGACGGGGCCGACGTCTACAGCGAGCTGAAGATGTCGATGACCCAGGCGGCGCTGGGCGATGAGGTCACCATCCCGACGATCCACGGCGACGAGAAGGTGAAGATCCCCGCCGGCACGCAGCCCGGCTCGGTGGTGCGTCTGCGCCGCAAGGGCGTGGCGCGGCTGGGCGACTCCGGGTTCGGCGACCACTACCTGACCCTGGTCT
>CAZNZH010000722.1:0-3265 GCA_964577445.1 uncultured Myxococcales bacterium | reverse complement strand
TCGTGACCGTCGACCCCCGAGATCCTCACCCCCACCTGTGGTTTCCGTTCACCTACCACGACGATCTCGCGGCCCACCCGCCGGTCGTCATCGAGCGCGGCGAGGGCGTGTGGCTTTACGCCCGCGACGGCCGCGCCTACCTGGACGCCGTGGGCTCCTGGTGGACCAGCCTGCTCGGCCACCGGCGCCCGGAGATCGTCGAGGCCATCGCCGCCCAGTTGACCCGCCTCGAGCACGTCATGATGGCGGGCTTCGTCACCGAGCCCGTCCTCGGCCTGGCCGAGCGCCTCGCCCGCCACCTCCCGCCCGAGCTCGGCCGCTACTTCCTCAGCGACAACGGCTCCACCGCGGTCGAGGTCGCGCTCAAGATGGCGCTGCAACACTGGAGCCTGCGCGGCGAAGAGCGCCCCCACATCATCGCGCTGGGCGGCGCCTACCACGGCGACACCCTCGGCGCGATGAGCGTCGGCGACATCCCCGCCTACCACGCGACCTTCCACCGCCTGTGGCGGCGCGGCCTCTTCACCGACCCGCCGTCGTGCTACCGCTGCCCGGTCGGCCGCGAACCCAGCACCTGCGCCGCCGAGTGCATGGACAGCCTGGAGCGCCTGCTGGACGCCCACGCGGGCCAGGTCGCCGCCGTCATCTTCGAGCCGATGGTCCAGGGCGTCGCCGGCATGCGCGTCTACCCCGCCAAAGTGCTCCAGCGCCTCATCGATCTCTGCCGCGAGCGCGGGGTCCTCACCATCGCCGACGAGGTCGCCATGGGCATGGGGCGCACCGGGCGCTTTTTGGCCACCGAGCACGCCGAGCGCGTCCCCGACATCGCCTGCCTCGCCAAGGGGCTCACCGGCGGGTTTTTGCCCCTGGCGGTCACCGCGGTCCAAGAGCACGTCTACGCCCCGTTTCGCGGCAGCCGGGGCTCCGGGCGCATCCTGCACCACGGGCACACCTTCACCGGCAACCCGCTCGCCGCCGCCGCCGCCTGCGCTACCCTCGACGTCCTCGAGGCCCTGGACATCCCCGCCTCCCTCGGCCCCATCACCGAGCATTTCGCCAGGCGTCTTCAGGGTTTTTGGGAGATCTCGGCGGTGGGCGACGTCCGCCAGCTCGGTCTGGTGGGCGCCCTCGAGCTGGTGGCCGACCGGGAGTCGAAGGCCCCGCTGTCGCCGGTGTCCCAGACCGCGTGGCGCATCCACCTGCGTGCCCTCGAGTTGGGCTTGATCCTGCGGCCCCTGGGCGACGTCCTCTACTTCCTGCCGCCCCTGACGGTGACGAGCGCCGAGCTGGACCTGATGTTCGACCGGGCACGGCAGGCCATGGGTGACGTGCTCCAGCAGGTGCCGTCCTGACGCGCCCATGACGCAGCCATGACGCGATCATGACGCACGGATGACGCGCGTCATCTCCTGGGCGTCAGCGACGCGGTCTTGTTGAAGTGCAGCGGGATCGCACCGAACCCGGTGTCGATGCTCGCGCCGCCTGCGAAGCCGACCTGGACTCCCCTGCCCGCCATGAGGGTCTGGATGAGCCCCACACCGACCTGGGCCGTCGACAGGCTCACGCGCACGCTCTTGGTCTGCTGGCCGTTGCCGCCGACCCTGGTCGTGTCGTTGAGCCGCATGGTCGTGACGGGCGCGCCGCCGAGGGTGATGGCGTTGCTGAAGCCCGCGATGCCGATGGCGCGCTTGTTGGGGTTGTGCATGCCGACCTCGATGTCCAGGTCCACGCCGGAGAGGCTGGCCCTGGCGATCTTGATGCCCGACGGGAAGATGTTCGGGATCTTGATGACGGGCAGCTTGCCGCCGACGTTGTAGGGCAGCTTGATCTGCCCCAGCGGCGAGTTCATCCGCACGTCGCCCGCCAGCTTCCAAGGCAGGTCGTCGTTGAAGCCGCCCTTGATCTTGCTGATGATCTCGGCCCAGCGCAGCGTGACCGGGATGATCAACTGCGTCGACGCCCCCGCGCGCATGTCGAGGGCCTGAGCCACGACGCCGTCGACCAGGGTCAGGCCGTCCACGGAGAACTTGAGCGCGTAGCCGTCGAGCTTGAGGCCGATGGCGTTCGGGTTGTGCAGCTTGAAGCCGATATTCAGCTTGAGGCTGTCGAAGTCCGCGGCCACGAACTGTGTCTTGTCGTACTTGAGCGTGGGCTTTTTGAAGATGCCGGACAGCGCCGCACAGGAGGCGAACAGCCCGAGCGAGAGCGCGGCGGCGGCCACGAGCGCCCCGCGACGCCGCAAGAGGTGGGATCTCGCATGCCGATTCATCACCCAAGTCTCCTTTCGTCCCCCGAAACGTGGGCGGGTTATAGCAGCAGCGTGGCCGCCCGTGGCAAGCGGCGCGCACCGGGCTCCGCGCGACTTTTTGAGAGGCGGCGCCTGCTTGACGAGTGCAAGATCAGAGGGTTAGCCTGAGGTTGGCCGTCGGGCCTCGGGTGTCGAACGGCGGGAGGGCTGTGGCTATGAGCGTTTTGCCTGTGAGTGCGGCGCGAGTCGCACGGGCTGCTGAGCGGTTGGAAGCCGAGCACGGGGCCCTCGCGGGGCTGATGGTCGACCCGGAGACGCGCGCTACGCGTGCTCCGGTGGCCTGTTTTTCCGACCACGAGGTGTGGCGCTTCGAGAAGTTCACGCCGCGCCGGCCGGTGGTCTTTTACGTCATCACCGGCGCGGTCACCGACGTGCTGACGGCGCGGCCGGAGGTCTGGAACCGCGCCGCCGCTGCCGACAGCGGCTCCGTGGCGGACACCGACGGCGCGCTGGCGACCGCGCGGAGCTTCATCGAGGCCACGCGCGTTCAGAACCGCCGCGTGCAGATCGTGACGTCTGCGGGCGCGCTGCCCTGGCGCCCGGGCATCGAGGGGCAGGAGGCCTCGCGTCGAGAGGAGGTGGCCCAGCAGTTCGCCGCCGGCTTGGCGGCTGAGGTCGAGCCCGAGGGGACTGGGTTTTCGGTCCGCCTGGGGGTCGTGGAGGGGATGGATCTGACCCGCCACACCTACGCGGTGGCGGCGGATGGGTCCGTCCGGCTGGCCGATCGCACCACGTTGGCCGCCGATCTTCCTTTCACCTACGCAGCGTGAGGTGACGTCATGGGTGATGTGACCAAAGTCCCGCAGGTCGACGCCGCGGAAGTGATCAAGAAGGCCAAGGATTACCGCCCCCCGTCGGCCGCCGACGCCGGGCTGGCGGCCGCCGGACAGGCCGCGGAGCTGCGGGGCGCGGGAGCCGCAGCAGGCGCGCTGGGAGCGGGCGCCACCCCGGCCGGAG
>CAZNZH010000721.1:0-3275 GCA_964577445.1 uncultured Myxococcales bacterium | reverse complement strand
GGACCGAGCGGATCTCTACATGGCGGCGCTGGTGGCCACCGAGCCGAACAACGCGTATCTGCGGATGGACTATGCGGCGGCGCTGACGCAGGCGGGGCAGCCCGAGCGCGCCTTGGCGGCGTGGCTTCAGAGCGCGCAGGCGGCCGGGCACGACCTGAAGCTGTTGGTCATCATCTGGCGTCAGGTCGCGGAGCTGCAGGAGCAGCTCGGGGACCTGGATGGGGCGGAGGCGACGTGGCGCGGGGCGTTGGCGAAGATCCCGGCCGGGCACTGGGCGCGCGAGGGTTATCTGGAGGGTCTGGTCGGCCTTTACCGGCGTAAAGACGCGCTCCGGGCCTTGGTGGCGGAGCTCGAGCCCGAGGGGCGGCGGGACCCGGGCGTGCGCGTCATGGTGGCGCGGCTGCTCGAGGAGGTCGGCGAGGACGGGCGGGCGCTGGAGCTCTTTCGGAAGGTCGTCGAGGGGCGGCCCTCAGACCTCGCGTCGCGACAACGGATCATCGCGATCCTCGAGCGGATCGGGACCGCAGACGAGGTCGTGGAGGCGTGGCGCGCCCTGGTTCGAGCGTCGGGCGGCCAACCGCGCTACGAGCTGCGGCTGGTCGAGAACCTCTTTCAGCGCGGGCGCACCAAGGAGGCGTTTGGGGCGCTGAGTGCCATGGCGCGCCGGTACCCGAGGGATCCGGGGGTCCACCAGTCGGTCATCGACCTGACCATGCGCTATGGCGACGCGGCGGCGCGCAAGCAGATCGAGCGTGAGTATCGGGTCCTGCTGGGGCTCGAGCCGCGAGAGCAGGGCCACGTGGTCAGCTTGGGGGAGTTTTACTGGACGGCGGGCGACCGGGCTCAGGCGCTGAGCACATGGAGACGCCTGCTCGAGATGGGGAGAGACGACGGCGAAGGGCATCTGCTGCTCGCCGAGGTTTACGCGGACCACGCGCTGACAGACGAGGCGAGGGCGCAGTTCGAGGCCGCGGTGCGTGCGAGCCCGCGCGACATGCGCGCGGCCAAGGCCTACGCGCTGTGGCTCGACAAGCAGGACCGTCAGGGCGACGCGCTGGTTCAGTGGCTGCGCGTTCAGGAGCTGGCGCAGGGCGGAGGCGACGGCGAGGGGCGGCGACCGGCCGACCTGGACGAGGCGCGCCGCCACGTGATCGGGCTCTGGGAGCGCGCGGGGCGGCTGGCCAGCGAGACCGAGAAGCTGCAAGGGCGGTTCGCCCAGGTTCCGCCGGATCTCGAGGCGGGGCGGATCCTCGCCCACGCGTATCTGCGGCAGCGGCGGCTTGACGATGCGCAGCGGGTGTTGGAGGGGATCATTCGCGTGGCGCCCGATGACGCGGAGGCGCTCGCGGGGCTCGAGGAGGTCTACACGCGGCAGAATCGACTGCCTGAGGCGATCGCGGTGTTGGAAGCGCTCGCGCGCAAAAACCCGAGAGAAGCACACGAATTCTACCACCGCGCGGCGGACCTCGCGCTCTCGCTAGGCGACGACGGGCGTGCGCTGGAGCTGGCGCGGCGGGCGGTGGCCGGCAACCCCGCGGACCCCAAGGCCCACGCGCGCGTCGGCGAGCTGTACCAGCGGATGGGACGGCTCAGTGAGGCCGCGGAGGCGCTTCGACAGTCGCTGAGTCTGGACCCGCGCGGGTACGCCATGCGCTTTCGGTTGGCGGGTCTCTACAGCGACCTGGGGCAGCCGCTGCGCGAGGAGCAGGTGCTCGTGGACATCGTCCGGGACTCCAGCGACCCGGCGGAGCTGCTGCGCGCGGGGCGGCGGCTGGTGCTGGTCGCCGAGCGCAGCGGGCGCCTCGGCGACGTCGAGCTGGCGCTGAGGCCGCTGCTGCAAGGGCAGGGCGCGCGGCACGAGATCATCCTGAGGCTGCTCGTCGAGCTCTACGCGAGCCTCGCCAGCGACATCGCGTGGTCGCCCGGGTCGGACGCGGAGCGCGCAGAAGCCAGTCGCCGCCTGGGTGAGCGGGCGCTGGAGCCGTTGCTGGCCGCGCTGGGCGGCCAGGACGTCGCGCTCCGTGCGCGGGCGCTCCATGTCGTGCGTCAGACCCGCCCCCGCGGCGCGGTGCCCGCGCTGACCCGCCTCGCGGTCGAGCCGGACGCCCTGACCGGCTTTCAGGCCGCGGTCGTCCTGGGCACCATCGCCACGAGCTCAGCCCGCGAGGCGCTCGGGCGCATGCTCGCGCGGCCCGGCCAGGACGGCGCTGACGTCGCGCTGTGGGCGCTCGGCCTCACCCGCGCCCGCGAGGCCGCCCAGTGGCTCATCCCGGCGCTCGCCAGCGCTCAACCCCGGGCGCGCGTCCTCAGCATCACCGCCCTGGGCCTCACCGGCGGCGCCGGGGCCACCGACGCGCTGATCCCGCTCAGCACCAACGGCCACCCGGGCGTCCGGGCCGCGGCGATCTGGTCGCTGGCCCGCATCGCAGAACCTGGAGCCATCCCCGCCCTCACCCGGGCGCTCCGAAGCGACGAGGAGGCGCTGGCCCGCTCGGCCGCCTGGGGCCTCGGGCGCGTCGGCACCCCCGAGGCGCGCGCGGTCCTCGCGGCGGCCCTCTGGGACCCAGGCGTCCGCGCCGCCGCGATGACCGGGGCCGCGCTGCTCGCTCGCGAGGCGCCCCGCGAGCCCTCCGAGCCCCTCCGGCTCGCGTACGGCGCCATGGCGGATGTCGAGCGTGCGCACCTCGACACCAGCCTCGCCGGGCTCTTGGCCGCAGGCCGCGCTGCGCCGGTGGCCGCCGACGCCCTCGCCGCCGCTCTGGCCGACCGCGCCGACCTGCTGCGCGCCCGAATCGACGCCGTCATCGGCGGCGCCGACGGCGAGACCCTCGACCTCTTCCTGCGCAGCGCCAGCGGCCCACCCGCCACGCCGCACCGCCTGCGCCTCGATCCCCTCTTCCTCGGCGCGACCCCGCCCGAGGCCGAGGCCCTCATCGCGTCCTGGCTGAAGCCCCACGTAGAGACCCTCGCCGCCCTCGCCACGGGCCAACGCGGCCCCGCCCCCCGCGCCGCCGCCATCGACCTGCTCGCGCGGCTCGCGCCTCACGCCCCCGGCCCCGCCAGCGACCTCGCCCGCGCCGCCGCCCTCACGAGCCTCAACGACCCCTCATCCGACCCCGACGTCCGCGTCGCCTCCCTCCGCGCCCTCGCGCTGCTTGGCCCCGGCGACGGCCCCGCGCGCACCGCGCTCGTCACGGCCTTGGTCGCTCGCCTGGACTCCCGGGACCCCGCCGCCGCGCCCGGACGGATGGAAGGCATCATGGAGGTCCTCTCCT
>CAZNZH010000720.1:0-3278 GCA_964577445.1 uncultured Myxococcales bacterium | reverse complement strand
AACGCCGAGATCGTGCTGGGCGCGGTGGGCCGCCAGATGACGCTGTCGCCCCCGCAGGCGTCGACCCCCGTGGGCGTGCGTCCGAGCGTGCGGCTGACCACCTGGCAAGCGGTCGCGCCGGTCTTCTGCGAGCTGCTGCTGGGCGACGTGGTCCTGTGGTCGGAGACCGTCCAGACCACGCTACACGTCGCCGAGGTCTCGCCGGATCCGCTGCCGATGGGCCGGTATGACCTCCAGTGCTACGACCACTCGCTGGCGCCCGGCGAGGCCTTCGCCAGCGTCCCGATCATCGTCGCCGACGGCGAACCCATGGCCGCCGTGCTCGCCCACGTCCACGCCGCGGGTCTCTCCGAGCGCGCCACCGCGTTCGGCCTCGGACGCGTCGCCCCCGGCCGCGCCGCCGACTTCTGGCTCTCCATCCTCCGGCGCCCCCTCGTCCCTCCGCGCCTCATCGCCAACAGCGGCCCCGAGGCCGAGCGCGCGCTGGTCCAGGATCGCAAGACCAGCCGCGCCTACGTGGTCGCGGCCCTCGGCGTCGTGCTGGCGCTCTTCGTCATCTGGCTGGTGGACGGCCTGCTGAGGAGCCGCATCGACTCCCGCGAGCGCTTGCGCGATCTCGACCTCGACGAGTCCAACGGCCGCCCGGCCCTCGGCGACGCCAGCCTCATCCGCGCCCGCCGCCTGCTGGCCGTCCTGCTCATCGGCGGCGCCGTGCTGGTCAACGGCCTGGCGATCTTCTGGCTGGTGCAGAGCCTGTTCTAGCGAGGGCGAGGCAGAACGCCACACCCGGAACCGCGGCCGCCCCGGTGCGCCCCGGCTGCGCTCCCGGCGGCGCGCCGCAGCGCCATGTGTTCCGACATGATATCAGGCACTTGTCTGCGTTGGCACGCCCTTCGCTTGGTACTCGCCGCAGGGACCCTCGCACAGAGGCCGTCCCGAACGAGCGACCGCGCCTGCGCTCTTGTCCCGGGGGCGGCGCTCCGAACCCATGCCACTGGAACCCTTCCATGAACGCCGTCGGCCCCACACTCGCGACGCTGCTCCTGCTGATGAGCTCCGCGCCCGCCGTGGCCGCGCACCCGGCGGCCCGACCCGCCGCCCGTGCTCTCTTTTCGTCAGGCGGTAGCGGCGAAAATGTGCGGTTCGAGGCGGGCGCCCGCGGCGGGGCTGACGTCGTGGTCCGAACCGCGGCCAACGTCGAGCTGACCCCGGCCTACGGGGTCCTGCCGGCCATCATCGCCGGCGTCTCTGCGACCTGGAGCCTGGGCGCGATGACCCTGGGCGCGGCCTGGGCAGGGCGCTTCATCGGCGCCATGGGCCCCACACCGGCGGCCACCCGCGGCGAAGGGCCGGTCCCCCAAGGCGACGGACGCTACGGCTGGAGCCTCTATGACGCCGGCCCCGAGCTGAAGCTGGCGTGGACCCTCGGGCGCTTCCGCCCTCACGTGGGCGCGGGTTTCGACCTGGTGTACGGCCGCCTCGGCCGCCTCGGCAGCGAGGGCCGGTCCGGCGTGGAGGACCCGCGCGGCCTGGGCCGCCCCATCGCCGACGGCGCGCCGCTGCACACCGTGCACCCGACGCGATTTCTGGTGCGCCCGCACGCCGGCGTGGACATCGCCTTCGGGAGCACGTCCCTGGGCGTTCAGGCCGACTACGCCATGCTCCCGGCGGGGGAGGCGCCACCGCTGCCGCGCGCGACCGGCCCCGGCCTGCTGATGGTGACCGCCGCCTTCCGCGGCACCTTCTGACCCTAAAACAGCGTGTAGACGAAGGGCGACAGCGGCGTCCCCGACGCCAGCAGGAGCAGGCCGATGAGCACCATCACCACGAGGATCGGCGCCAGCCACCACTTCTTGGTCTGGCTCAGGTAGTCCCACAGCTCGGCCAGGAATGTCTGAGAACCCGCGGTCTCGCTGACCTTCGCGAAGGCGTCGTCGTCGGGCTCGGTCGGGGGTGTCGTCATCGCGCGGCCTGCGTCAGTAGGGTTTGAGGTAGCGGCGCGGGTCGGTCGCGCGCGGGTAGGGCTGCCAGTAGCTCGCGGCGGTCGGGTCCGGGCGCCGCTTCAGCAGGTCGCGCCCGGCCGCTCGCATGAGCAGGCCCACGGGCGCGATGAGCAGCACATATATCACGAAGAGAAGGACCGGGGCTGTGACGAGCCCGACGGCGACGCCGAGGCTCATCCACGCGACGTAGAGCCCACGACCCACCACCGGGAGCGGCGCCAGCAGCATGGCCGCGAGCCCCGCGGCGGCGAGACCTTGGGCGAGGCCGGGACGCCCCGACCAGAGCGCGGCACCGGCGAGCAGCCCGAAGGTGACCAGCAGCGTCGCGCCGAAGGCCAGGCGCGTGCGCAGGCGCGGGTCGCGATCGATCTCGGCCAGTGCGGTGCGGCTCATGCTCATCGTCAGTCCGGCTCGAATTGGGACAGCCAGGCCTCGCGGTCGGCTTGGACTAAGATCTCGGGCTGGTCTGCCTTGCGCAAAAAGAAATCCCCGATGACCAGGGTGTCCATGTCGGTGTGCAGAAAGCAGCGCAGCGCGTCGGCCGGCGTGTCGACCATGGGCTCGCCGCGCACGTTGAAGCTGGTGTTGACCAGGACCGGCGTGCCCGTGCGGCGGTCGAAGGCCTCGAGCAGGCGGCGGAAGCGGCCGTGGCGGACGGCGTCGACGGTCTGAACGCGGGCGGAGCCGTCGACGTGGGTGATGGCCGGGAGTGCGGAGCCCTGGGCGTTCAGGCGGGCGAGGAGGTCGGCGTCGCCTGGGTCTTTGGACGGCTCGGCGTCGCGGACGGGCGCCACCATGAGCATGTAGGGGCTGTCGGGCGCGGGGCTGAGGGCGAAGAGCTCGTGGGCGCGCTCGGCCAAGACCGCCGGGGCGAAGGGGCGGAAGGACTCGCGCTGCTTGATCTTGAGGTTCATCGTGCGCTGCATCTGGGGGCTGCGCGGGTCGCCCAAGATGCTGCGGCTGCCGAGGGCGCGCGGGCCGTACTCGGCGCGTCCCTGAAACCAGCCCACCACGTCGCCGGCGTCCAGGCGCTCGGCGCTCAGGGCCAGCAGCGCCGCCTCGTCGGGCAGAAACGCGTAGACGGCGCCTGCCGAATCGAGGGCCGCGCGGATGGAGGCGGCGTCGTGGGCTGGGCCGAGCAGCGAGCCTTGCTGGGCGTCGCCGGGTTGGCCTTGTCGCGGGCGCTCCATGAGCTGGTGCTAGAAGATGAGTGCGGCGCCTAGTGCTCCGCCCGCGTCGCCCGCCGCGGGCTGTATCCACAGGCGCTTGAAGGGC
>CAZNZH010000719.1:0-3281 GCA_964577445.1 uncultured Myxococcales bacterium | reverse complement strand
CACAGGGCGTTCAGCGTGCTCGACGACGCGACGTCGGCCCAAGCCCCCGACGGCACGCCGGAGAAGGGGCTGGTGCTGCTGCCCTTCAACGGATGGGACGAGACGGGCTACGTCGCGGGCGTGCAGGTGTTCACGTTCTCGGCGACGACCCTGACCGCGCGCGGCGTCATGGACCATGGCTCGCCGGTGAGCCGCAGCTTCCTGGCCGACGCCACGACCGCGGCGAACCTGTCGGAGACGACCCTGGCGCTGCACGACATCGCGAACCCCGACGCGCCCGTGGCCAAGGGCGAGCTCAGCCTCGCGCCCAGCTACGACGGGCTGCTGGTCTTCGGCGACTATGCGGCGCGGCTGGAGGCGACGACGGACTACTGGTGGTACTACCAAGCGCCGGTGGGCCTGCCCGACTGGCAGGTGCAGATCGTGCCCCTGTCAGCGGACCCGGACACCGCCAAGCCCGTGGCGGTCCTGCCCGTGCCGCCCGGCGCGTCGCTCAAGCAGTCGGGCGACCGCCTGGTGGTGGTGAGCTCACGATATGACGAGGCGGCGACTGGTGAATCGTCGGGTTGGCTGACCGCGTTTGCGGTCTGGAGCTTGGCCACGCCGAGCGCGCCGGCCCTGCTGAGCACGTTTGAGACCGACACCCTGCGCCCCTACTACGGCGGGTGGGGGGCGCCCGGATATCCCGGCATGGCCATGGACCAGGCCTACGGCTACTGGTCGGCCACCCCGAACGCGCAGGTCGTCGGCGACGCGCTGGTCTTCACCGAGTGGCGCCACGAGACCGAGACCGCCGGCACCCAGGAGGTGTGCGTCACCCACGGTCCGGGCACCACGGGCGGCAGCAGGCCGGGCGTGGACGCGGGGGCACCGCCCGTGCCCACGGATTCGGCTGACGCTGGGGATGGCCCCGCCGGCGCCGAGCCGGTCGAGGGCGAGGCCTACTACGTCGGCGAGGTCGTGTGCATCAGCGAGAACGGGGCCACGCCTCACTGCCGAGGCGACATCTGGGAGTGCACCTGGTTTGAGTCCGACTGCCACCAGGTGGACCCGAGCACCGTGGCCACGACCACCGTGTGCCGAGACGAGCCCCTCACGCGGAGCTGGCAGCGCTGGGTGCTGCACACGCTGGACCTGAGCGACCCGACGAAGCCCGCGCTCGCCGCGCCCATCGAGATGCCCAAGGAAGATGAGGGCGTCACGACGGTGATCGACGGCGACACGCTCTACTACAGCTACCGCCGGGCGCATGTGGTCGAGGGCGACGCGCGCCCCTTCGTGAAGTACTTCGTGCGCGCCATCGATCTGAGCGCGCCGTCCGCGGCCGTGGTGGGCGCTGGCGTCAATGTGCCCGGTGAGCTGCTGGCCGCGCACGGAGCGTCGCTCTTCACCCACGACCACGTCTACAATGGCACGCTGGTGGAGTCGGCGGTCTCGCGCCTGACCCTCACCGGCGACAAGGCGACCCTGATGGCTCGCAAACGCTACGGCGACCGCGAGGTCCAGACGGTGCTGATCGACGACGCCGGCCGGGCGCTGGTCACCCACCGCGCGCCGTGGGAGAGCGTCTGGGGGACGACGGACAGCGGGACGGGCAGCGTGCCGCCATCTGCGGACGCGGCGAAGGCCGACGCCGCCAGCGCGCCGGACTCCACGACCCTGTCGGTGCTCTCCGCCGACACCCTGAGCGAGCTGTCGGCCGTGCCGGTGCACCGCTGGGCGACGCTGCGAGCCGCCCTCGCCTCGCGCGCCGTGTTCCAGGTCCCGGGCGGCCTGCTCGTGATGAACCTCGAGGCGCCCGCGAAGCCCTTCCCCCAAGCCTGGTTCGCGACCAGCGCGTGGCCGACCGAGCTGGTCCCCCACGGCGACACGCTGCTCTTCGCGGGCGGGCGCTACGGGGTCTACCGGCTCGACCTCAAGGCCTTCCAGCTCTTCGCGCCGCCGGCCAACGGCGCCACGAACTGACCAGGTTGACCGGTCCCCCGGCGCGCGGCCAAGCGCTCGCTCGGCCCGCGCCGGGGCTCAGGTCTCTAGCCGGCGCGGTTGCCGAGCCACCGCAGCGCCGCGCGCACCAAGGCCGGCGCGCCGCGCTGTAGCCCCGCCAAGGCGTGGGCGTCGGGGCAGACCATGACCTGCGCGTCTTCGTTGCGGATCGCCCGCACGACCGCCCGCGCGACCAGCTCCGGCCCGGGCGCGTAACGCGACATCAGCCCCACCAGCCGCGCGTGCAGCGCCGGGTCCGACGTCCGCCCGCTGGCCAGGATATTGGTCCGCGTCGTCCCGGGCATGACGCAGGTCACGCCGACCTGGGTGTGCCCCAGTTCGGCATAGAGTGACTCGCTAAAGGCCCGAACCGCCGCCTTTGCGGCGCAATATGCGCTCTGCATCGGCATCCCCACGAGCGCGGCCATGCTGGACACGTTGACTATGTGCGCTGCGTCAGCCGTCAGCAGGTGCGGCAGAAATGCCTTGCACCCCTGGACCACGCCCATCAGGTCGATGCCGAGCACCCAATCGAAGTCGTCGAGCGTCAGCTCCGCGAAGGGCGCCATGGTGTTCACGCCGGCGTTATTGACCAGGACGTGGACGGCGCCGTGGGCGGCGATGACCTCGGCGGGGAGCGCCAGCATGGCCGGCCGGTCCGACACGCTCACGACGTGGGTGCTGGCGGCGCGGCCCTTCGCCTCGACCGAGCGCGCCGTGGCCGCCAAGCCGACCTCGTCGACGTCGACCAACGCCAGCGCGCAGCCCGCGTCGGCCAGGCTCAGCGCCGTGGCCCGCCCGATGCCGCCGGCGGCCCCGGTGACCACCGCGACCCTATCCCTCAGATTCCGCATGGTGTCGTCCAGGGTTCAGCGTTGGGGCTCGAGCGCGCAGCAGAGCCCTCCGCGGTCCATCTCGGCGATGCACCGATTGCACGGCACGCACCGCGCGTCGCGGGTCAGCCCCGCCTGGTAGCGCTTGATGAGGTCCGGGTCGCGAATCAGCGCGCGCCCCATGGCGACCATCGCGAACCCCGCGTCCATCGCCCGCTCGATGTCGTTTAGCGACCGGATGCCGCCCAGCAGCACCACCGGGACGCCGACCGCGTCTTTTAGCGCGCTCGCACCTGCCAAAAAGAAGAGCGGGCTGTACTCGTACTGCTGCACGAAGAGGCGCCCGAAGAGCGCCAGCCCGAGCTTCTGCCACCAGAACTTCTGTACGGCCACCATGTCGCGGGTCGGCACCTCGCCGCGCAGCATGTAAAGCGGCGTGCGGCTCACGAAGCCTCCGCTCGGGAC
>CAZNZH010000718.1:680-3292 GCA_964577445.1 uncultured Myxococcales bacterium | reverse complement strand
CCATCAGACAGCGATGGCCACCATAGGATCTATGACCCCGAGACCCCGCCGCTGTGCGTAACTTTTTTTGAGGGTGATCTAACTTATCGAAATCGCTAACTTCTCCCGCGCAGAAATTCCACGTCCCGTCACCCGCCCCCCTGCCCGCGGAGGGAGTCAAAGCCCCCTCCCGGGACTCCGAGGAACCCCCGCCCGGGGCTCAGCTAAAAGACGGGGGACGCCAGACCGCCCGGCAGAGACCGCTGAGGCGGGCACCTATTTGTACTAAGCGGCGCGGCGACCCACTACATGCTGGCCCTGCATCTGGTCGAGCCTCCCGGGGCGCTCAGCCGGGGCTTCTGACCGGGCCGCCGGTCCCCTCAAGCCAGCCGCGAATGGTCTGGTACACCTCCGCGCTGTCGAGCAGGCCGAGGTGGTTGACGCCCTCGCCGGTCCACATGTGAGCCTCCGGGATGCCGAGGTTCAGCTCGGACCTCAGGTGCCGGCCCAGCGCGCTGGCCACCGGCACCAGCCCATCGCCGCGCTGCCTTCGGACGCCACCGCTCCCCGTGCTGCCTGCGATCGCGTGGCACGCCACACCGCGTGGGAGCGGCAGCGGGCTGCGCCGGTCACCAGCGCGCTCGAAGCGGTCGCGCCCCTGCCAGTGCTCGTCAAGGACGTTGCCGAAGCGCAGGTCCGTGACGCCCGCGCTGCGGATCTGGCCCAGGCGCGCAAACGGAGCGGTGTAGCGGCTGACCCCGAGCAGCACGTCGACCCGGCTCCCGCCCCGCTCCAGGGGGGCGCCGTGGTGGGGCGTACCGAGGAAGACCATGGCCCGCAGCGCCTGCCGCCAGCCGAGTCCGGTCGTCTCGGCCACATGGCAGGCGCTGCGGGCCACGAGCCCGCCCATACTGTGGGCGACGAAGACCAGCTCCTCGACCGGGGTCGACCGCGCCCGCACGAACTCCTCAAGCTGCCTCGCGAACTCCGCCCCGTTCGTCGAGATGTGGCGGCCGCTGTTGTAGCGGAGATAGACGGCCTCGTAGCCGAGGTCGCGGGCGAGCGCCGCGCCGTGATCGTGCCCGGAGCGGGTCCACTGTAGGTCGTTCATGCACGAGCCGTGCACCAGGACGAGGAGCTTGGGGCGGGCGCTCGGCGGCGGGCCCTCCTGGCGCGGGACCCCGGGTTGGGCGGGGCGCAGGCGCATCCCGATAGCGAGGGGATTTTCCGTCTCGGCGAGATAGTCGCCCAGCACGCCATTGAGGGCCGCGAGCACCGCGTCCCACTCCGCCCCGGGGGCCCTGTCGGCCAGCAGCGGTGAGAGCTGCTCTAGCGCCCGGTCGAGCCCCGCGCCCACGAGGGTCGTGGCGGCCCGGACGGTACCGTAGGTGGCGGCGGTCAGCAGTCGAGCCGGTCCGCTGAGCGGGCGACCGAGGATCGCGGGCCCTCCGCCTATGACCCGGTGCATCTCCTCGACGAGACCCGTGACGCCCTTGGTCGCCTCCACCGCGAGACGCGTCGCGCCTCGGAGGTCATCGCGGTGGCTGCGTGTCTTGTCTCTCATCGGACCACTCTACTCGACGACTCGAGATTCCTCGCCGCGCCGGCCTGTCAGCCCCAGATTTTCGGGGCTGAAAGGCCGCGGACGAACCCCGCGGACCCGACCCCAAAGGCGAGCCAAGAGCCCGGCGGTCAGCCGCCGACGCAGTCGCCCGGCGCGTCTTCCTGGTCGCAGTCGGCGTCGCAGGGGCAGATGACGGCACCCTGACAGGTCTGGTTCGGCGCGCACTGAGCCGCCGCCCAGCACTTGCCCGCCGGCGGTGCGGGCTTGCAGGGGCCGACGTTGGTGTTGATGCCCAGGTCGCCGCAGACGTAGCCGGCGCCGCACTCGGCGTCGCTGGTGCAGCAACTGTCGACCACCGGCGCGCACTGCCCGAGCTGGTCGGCCATGCAGTTGCCGCAGTTCGGGCACAGCGCGAGACACCCGCACGCCAGCGCGCCCTCGCACCGGAGCCCTGCGCCACAGTCCGCGCTCGTCCAGCAGCAGCTCGCACCGCCGGCGCACGCCGGCCCCTTGGGGTCGGCCTTGCAGGTGCCGGGTAGCGCGGTGGTGCCTCCCTCGCAGACCTGCCCCGCGCCACAGCCCGCGTCGGAGGTACAGCAACCGCTCGGCAGGTCCTGGCATGTGCCTGGCACATCATCCGCGCCGCAACCCATGTGGCACGGGCAGAAGAACGCGTTCGTGCAGGCTTGGCCCGCGCCGCACTGGCGCTCGTCCCAGCACGAGCCCGCAGCGACGGCGGGCATGCAGCGACCGTAGCGTCCCGCCGCGAAGCCCCGCGCGCACACCTCGTCGCCTTCGCAATCGGCGTCGGTCTCGCAGCAGCCGGCCAGCGGCGCACAGACGCCCGGCGACCCGTTGTCGCAGCCGGTCCCGCAGGGGCAGGTCGCGGCCGCGTCGCACACCTCGCCGGTGGCGCACTCGCTCGTGTCCCAGCACTGGCCAGCCGGCGGCGCGGGCTCGCACTTGCCGAGCGAGGACTGGGCCAGCAGCTTCGCGCAGGTCTTGCCCTCGCCACACTGGGAGTCGAGCCAGCAGCACGCGGGCGCGACGGCGTCGGGCGCGACGGTGT
>CAZNZH010000718.1:0-670 GCA_964577445.1 uncultured Myxococcales bacterium | reverse complement strand
GCAGTCCGTGTGGTAGGTGCAGGTGCCCGGGGTGACGGTGTCGGGCGCGGTGTCCAAGCTCGCGTCGGCGCCCGCGTCGGTGACGGCCTCGGTCTCACCCGCCGCGTCCCCGGCCGTGTCGGCCACCCCGTCCGCGGCCGTGTCGGTGTTCGGCGGGCACGCGGCAAGCAACGCCAGCGTGAGGCAGCAGACACCGAGGCGGACGCGCGCGAGATCGATCGGGTCGTTCATGCACCGCAGTATCTGCGCCAACACGGGCCAGGTCCAGCCCCGGGCCAGCGCGGCCCCCCGGCCGAACCCGCCCCCAAACCGCCCGAGCCCCGCGAGCATCGGTCCCTCGCGGTGACAGCGCGCGGCGTTGCCCCTTGCCGCGGCCCTCGCGCCCATGCAGGATCCCCGACCATGCGCAACCAAGCCCCCCTCGTCGCCCTGTTCGCCTTTGCCCTCGCGGCCCTCGGGCTCCTCGCCTGCTCGGACACGTCCGGCCCGGGCGCCGCCGACACGCCCGTCTTGCTCGCCGATGCGGTCATCGGAGGCGACGGCTTCGCGACCCTCGACACCCACGCGACCACGGACGACAGCGCCTCCGACCTCAGCGCCTCCGACCTCAGCCCACCCGACGCCGCCCCCGACACGCCGCCGCCCGACGCCGCCCCCGACACGCCGCCGC
>CAZNZH010000717.1:0-3300 GCA_964577445.1 uncultured Myxococcales bacterium | reverse complement strand
GCAGCGACCCCGTGGGCGCGGCGTGGCTGAGGGCGCGCGGGACGCTCGACAGGCCTGCGGCGGCGGTGGGCTCCATGCCAACACCCGCCGGCACGGGCCCGGTTCGGGCGAGGGCCGGGACGGGCGCGGTGAACGCGACCACCTCGACCGGGCCGGTGAACGCGGTGGTCCGAACGCCCACCGGCGGCGAACCGGCGCTCGCGGCTCTGTCCAGACGGCTGGTCTGGCGGTGGGATCCCGGGCTCGCGGGCGGGCCCTCGCCTGCCGCGATCTCCTGGGTGGGGCCGCGGGCCTTGGCCGGCGATGCGGCGCCGGTCGCGGCGGGCTCAGGGCCGCGCTCCGGGCGGGCGAGGTAGCGGCCCTCCATGGCGCGCAGGGCCTCGACCACCGCCTGGGCTCCGGGCGGGCGCGCGCTGGGAAGCTTCTCCAGACATTGGCGGATGAGGTCGGGGAGCGGGCCGGTGAGCGGGCGCCCCTGGACCGCCAGCGGGGGGACCGCCGCGCTGAGGTGCGCGACCAGCAGATCGGTGGCGGTGCGCCCGGTGAAGAGGGGGCGGCCGGTGAGCATCTCGAAGGCGATGACGCCGAGCGTGTAGATGTCAGCCTGGCCGGTGATGAGCTCGCCGGTGGCCTGCTCCGGTGCGATCCAGCGGGGCGAGCCCACGGCCACGCCGGTCGAGGTCAGGGGCCCCTCGGCCGCGCGGTCTCCGCTGACTTTGGCGATGCCGAAGTCCAGGACCTTCACGAAATCCTGGCGCCCGACGATCTCAGCCAGGAAGACGTTGGGCGGCTTCAGATCGCGGTGAACGATGCCGTGCGCGTGCGCCTCCACCAGCGCCTCAGCGACCTGCAGCGCGATCGCCGCCACCCGGGCCGGCGCCAGCGGGGCCTCGCGGGCGATGAGCTCCTCGAGGGTCTCGCCACGCAGCAGCTCCATGACCAAAAAGAGGCTCCCGTCCTCCACCTGGCCGAAATCGAAGAGGCGGATCGTGTTCGGGTGCGAGAGCGCGGCCACCGCCCGCGCCTCCTGCTGAAAGCGCGCCACGTCGCGCAGCTCACGGGCCAGCCCGGGCTTGAGGACCTTGATCGCCACCGGTCGGTCAACCGAGAGCTGCACGGCCTCGTACACCGCACCCATGCCGCCCATGCCCAGCAGGCGCTCGAGCCGGTATCGCCCGTCAAAGACCGTCCCGGCGACCTCGCCGGGGTCGGGTTGCCGGTACCGCGTCGCGTCCACCGTGGTGTACCCGTCCCGCGGGCAGCGGGATTCGGTGGTCTCGGTTCGGCACTGCGGACAGATTCTCAGCGGCCGCCCCTGTGGGTGAGCTCGGGATCGGGGTCGCGGCACCGCGGGTCATGGCGCGGGCGCGAGCGCCTATGATCGGTGTCCTGCAACGACCCGTCAACGCCTTGTCGCACACGGGTGCGCATGCTAGGAGTCCACGCTGGATAAGGGTTTCAGGTAGATCCGCGACCACGCGGGGCCCGGGGCGCGGCGCCCGAGGGACGGCGATGCGGCGCGAAGCGGCGTCGTGCGGAGACCCACGGGGTGACCGCAGCGGGCTTCAGACGGCGAGTCGCCTGGAGCCGGTCAGATTCGGCGAACTATGTATGCACCGCGGGCACCTACCCGAAGGGTCCCGTCCCCGGAGGCCTCGATGCAACGGACCCTCGTCGCCAGCGAGCTCATCGAGCGACTCCTCGACGAGGTCGGAGCGCCCGAACACGGCGGCTCGGAGCTGCTGCGCGGCTTCGCCACCGAGGTGCTCCGGCGAGTCGACGAGCGCTACTTTTACCGGCACCGCATCACGACATTGCCGGCTCAGCTCTCGGACTCCCTGCGCTGGATAAGCGAGGTGGCAGCCAGGGATTCGGTCAGCGTGCGCATCTTCGACCCGAACGACGACGCCCACGGCTACGCGTTGGAAGGCACCGTCTTGGAGACCGCCGTCTCAGACCAGCCCTTCATCGTCGATACCCTCAAGCTGTGCCTCGCTGAGCTCGACGTACGCGTGCTCAACAGCCTCAACATCATTCTGCCCGTCGTGCTCGATCAAGACGGCGGCGTGGCGCGCTTCGACGCCGCCGACCCGGCCGTCCGACGACTCAGCTACACGCGCTGGTACGTGGACCTGGACGGGACCGCTCCAGACGCGCTCGCGGCGATGGTGCGCGAGCGGTTGGAGCTGTCGCGGCAGGTCGTCGCAGATTTTCACCGCATGGTGCGCGCGGTGAAGGTCGTGGCGAGCGAGTACGCGTTCTTGGAGGCCCTCGCCCCCGAGCGCGTGGCCGATTTTGCGGAGGTTCGTCAGTTCTTGGAGTGGCTGCCCGACGAGCACTTCATCTTCATGGGGGTGAGCTTTTACGAGCGTGACCAGTCCAACGCGGTCCGGGTGGCGCCCGCGCGCGGCCTGGGTTCGGCGGCGGGCGCGACAACGCCGTCGGGGGCGGGCACCGCGGGCGCCATCGCTTTCTTCACCGACAGCCACGCCCTCGCGCGGCCTCTTTTGCGGGTGCGAAAGTCCGCGGAGGAAGCGCGGATGCACCGCTCCGGCAAGGTCGACGAGATCCTGGTGCGCCTCTTCGACGACCGCGGCGACCCCGCGGGCGGCCTGGTCATCCATGGCCTCTTCACGTTCAAGGGGCTGTCGCAGGCCGGCTCGGAGATCCCCATTCTCAAGCGGAAGCTCGCGCAGATCCTCAAGTCCGCGGAGACGGTCGAGGGCAGCTACGATCAGAAGGCGATGACCAACGCGTTCAACACGCTGCCGGTCGAGTACCTGTTCGAGGCGTCGCACGATCGCATCGCCAGCCTGCTGGATATGAGCATCAAGGCCGACGCCGAGCGCGAGATCCGGAGCAAAGTGGTCATCAGCGACGACGCTTGGAGCGCCTTCGCGTTCGTTGCGCTGCCCAAGCAGCACTACTCCGACGACATGCGCGCCGCGATGGAGGCCGCCCTGGCGAAGTCGTTGCGCTCAAGCTACGTCGACCACCGCGTGTACCTGGGCAAGTTCGGCACCGTGGCCCTGCACTTTTACGTGACCGGCTCGCAGCCGTTTCGAGACGAGGACGCCACCGCGGCAGAGGAGGCGCTGATCCGCGTCGGCACGCCGTGGCAGTTCCGGCTCATGCAGCGCCTGCAGGCCGACAACGCGCCGCTGCCCGTGCCCGAAGCCCACGCGCGCTGGGTGGTGCGCTTCCCCGAGGCGTACACCGATGTCACCACGGTCGCGCAGGCCGCGCTGGATATCCGCCACTTCGACGAGATCCTGCGGACCGGCACCATGCGCTTTGACG
>CAZNZH010000716.1:0-3304 GCA_964577445.1 uncultured Myxococcales bacterium | reverse complement strand
CTGAGGCCGTGAAAACTTGGCCCGTTCAGCCCCCGCCGCCTGAGGAGCGGGACGGCTCCGGGAAAGCGTCGAGCAGGAGATCTGCGCCACGCGGGTCGCGCAGGCATGGAACACGGGTTCCACTTTGGCCGAACCGCTCCAGGTGCGCGTCCGTGGCGTAACCGCCGTCGCGGATATCGGCCTTGCCGCGCTCGATGGCGCGCACGAGGGGCTTCACCACTTCGGCGGGATCGTCACCACGCGCGGCGATCTCCTGGAGGCGGCTGAGGGCGAACAGGGACTCGTAGCCGCGCGGTGGACGGACAGCGGTGGTGGCGCGCACGGCGTCCTTTGTCTGCTGCACAGACCACCCGAGCGCGATCATTCGTGATACTAGTACCCCCCCCCAACAGTTCTCTGGTGCGCTGTGGATCTCTACCAGATGGCGTGTGCGGTTCAGGAATTCCGCAAAAAATGCACGTGCATTTTTTGCCACCCGCGCTGCTTGCACCTCTCCCTGTACTGTTGCCTGCTTCCTGCCCATCGCCTCGGCGTACACCTTGATATCGCCTTGCTTGGAGATAGCCGCGAGCGCGTGCATGCCGCGCTCCAGAGGTGTCAGTTCGCCCTGCGCGTTGGCGAGCTCCAACTGCATGAACGCCGCCTCGTCGTCCCTCTCTCGGACCCACGACTAAATCTACTTCAGGCCCGCGCCCGGCGGCGGCAAATATCGCGTGACGGGTGACCGGTGGTATAAATCGAAGTTCAACCCATGCACCCACTGGAGACGTACCTCCAAGACCTCCGGGCCACCCATTCCTCCGGCGCCGCCGTGAAGGAAACGTCGTACTACCCGGCTCTCGCCAACCTGCTGAACGAGACCGGCAAGACGCTCAAGCCCAAGGTCAGGTGCGTGATCAACATCCAGGACGCAGGTGCCGGCCTTCCGGACGGCGGTTTGTTTACCGAGGAGCAGATCCGCAATAACACCGGCGAGATGCTCAAGGGCGCGATCCCGGCCAGAGGCGCCATCGAGGCCAAGGGCGCGGGAGCCGACGCTTGGCGCATCGCTGAGACGAAGCAGGTGAAGAATTACTGGTCCCGGTACCGGCAGGTGCTCGTGACGAACTACCGCGACTTCCTGTTGGTCGGCTCCGATGCGGACGGCAACAGGGCGGTGCTGGAGACGTATCGCCTGGCGTCCGACGAGCAGGACTTCTGGCGCAAAGCGGCGCATCCCCGCGCGGTTGCCGACAGACAAGGTGAGAGCTTCGAAGGCTTCCTGAAGCGCGTGATGCTCTACCAGGCGGCGCTGGCCACGCCCCGCGATCTGGCCTGGTTCCTGGCATCCTACGCGCGAGAGGCGAAGTTCCGGATCGAGGCCGGCGACCTGCCCGCGCTCTCCGGAATCCGCACGGCGATGGAGGAGGCGCTCGGCCTAAGGTTCGACGGTGCCCGCGGCGACCACTTCTTTCGCTCCGCGCTCATCCAGACGTTGTTCTACGGCATCTTCTCGGCGTGGGTGCTGTGGAGCAAGAACCACCCGCCGACCGACCGCACGGGCAGGTTCGAGTGGGGCATGGCGGCGCGCTACCTCCGCGTACCGATCCTCCGGAAGCTCTTCCACGAGGTTGCCGAACCCGGCCAACTGGAAACGATGAATCTGCCGGAGGTCCTGGATTGGGCGGGTGCGGCGCTGAACCGTGTGGACCGGGCGTCCTTCTTCACCAATTTTGAGGAGGGCCACGCCGTCCAGTACTTCTACGAGCCATTTCTCGAAGCCTTCGACCCGGATCTCCGCAAGGACCTTGGCGTCTGGTACACGCCGGCCGAAATCGTGAAGTACATGGTGGCGCGCGTGGACGCCGAACTGCGGAACACGCTGGGCGTCGAGAACGGGCTGGCGAACCCCAACGTGTATATCCTGGACCCCTGCTGCGGGACCGGCGCCTATCTGGTGGAAGTCCTGAGTAAGATAGAGGCCACGCTCCGCGAGAACGGCGGCGATGACCTGGTTGGCCACGACCTGAAGGAGGCCGCTTTGGAGCGAGTGTTCGGCTTCGAGATTCTGCCCGCCCCGTTCGTGGTGGCGCACCTCCAATTGGGCCTCCTGCTCCAATCTCTCGGCGCGCCGCTCTCAGAAGCCAAGCATGAACGCGCTCGCGTGTTCCTCACCAACGCGCTCACCGGGTGGGAGCCGGTGAAGCACCCGAAGCAACTGATGTTCCGCGAGATGGAGGAGGAGCGCGAAGCGGCAGAACAGGTGAAGCGCGGCACCCCCATCCTGGTGATCCTGGGCAACCCGCCGTACAACTCCTTCGCCGGGATCGCCAATATGGACGAGGAGCGGGAACTCAGCCAGGCGTACCGCACCACCAAGGCTGCGCCCGCCCCGCAGGGCCAGGGCCTAAATGACCTGTACGTCCGGTTCTTCCGAATGGCTGACCGGCGCATTGTGGAGAAGACAGGCAAGGGCATCGTGTCCTTCATCTCGAATTACTCCTGGCTGGACGGCCTATCGTTCACCGGCATGCGCGAGCGGTATCTGGAGGTGTTCGACCATATCTGGATCGACTGTCTGAATGGCGACAAGTACAAGACCGGAAAGCTCACACCGGATGGCAAGCCAGACCCCAGCATCTTCTCGACGGAGTTCAACAGGGAGGGCATCCAGGTGGGCACGGCCTTCACCCTTCTGGCCCGGACCTCGCCATCAGAAGGCGCGACGACGGTTCAGTTCCGGCACGTCTGGGGGCGGGAGAAGCGGGACCAACTCCTGGCGGAGGCTACCGGCGAGAAGACCTCGAAATACGAGGCGGTGCAGCCATCTCTGCCGCTTGGGGTACCATTCGCACCCGCACGGGTTGAGTCGTCATATCTCTCGTGGCCTCTGCTGACCGACCTCTTTCCAGCTTCGTTCCCTGGCGTCAAAACCAGCCGGGACGATGTCGTCGTGGACATCGACCGCGAAAAACTGGTGGCGCGGATGGAAGCGTATTTCGATCCGCAGATCTCTTCGCAGGAGATGGCGCAGATCGCTCCGCGTGCCATGGAGGACGGCTCGCGGTTTTCCGCACGGCAGACGCGGCAGTACCTCGTAAAGCGTGGGTTCAAGCCGAATTGCATCGTCCGGTACTGCTACCGGCCTTTCGATGTGCGCTGGTTGTACTGGGAGCCCGAGACGAAGCTCCTCGACGAGAAGCGGGCCGAGTACGTGCCACACGTTTATGACGGGAACGTCTGGTTCACCGCTTCGCAACGCAACCGGCGAATGTTTGACCCTCCTATGTTCTGCCGCGAGATCAGCGCCCTACACATGATCGAG
>CAZNZH010000715.1:0-3310 GCA_964577445.1 uncultured Myxococcales bacterium | reverse complement strand
GCGACGTGCTCATCACCGAGGGCACCTATGATAAGAGCTTCGACACCCTGACGCAGTCCATCACCGGCGGCACCCGCTCCGGCGCGTCGGACTCGCTGACCGAGCAGGTCCCGTGGCTGAAGTCGCTGACCTTGGCCCTCGACGTCAGCGCGTCGGATTTCGCGGTGCGCTCGAAGCTGCCCTTCGGCCAGACCGACCTCGAGGCGCGCCTGGACCTCACAGTCCAAGGCACCCTCGACGCCCTCGAGCTCTACGAACGCATCGAGCTGGTGCCGGGCGGGCGCGTCAGCTACGACCTGATCGGTCGCGAGTTCGAGGTGGTGCAGGGGACCCTGGATTTCCTCGGCAACCCGAACGAGCCCGAGCTCGACATCGAAGCGCAGACCGAGGTGACCTACCTGGCGCTGTCGGACACCGGCCTGTCCGACGGCAGCGAGGAGCGCCAGGTGACGGTCTCGATCCGCATCACCGGCACCCCCAGCAAGCTCAGCTTGGAGCTGTGGTCCAACGACGCGCCCAGCTTTGACCAGGGCGATCTCCAGTCGCTGATCCTCACCGGGCGCCCCAAAGACGAGGCGTCCGCGGCCCAAGGCGGGCTCTCGCTGCGCTACGACTTCGGCGACGCGCTGGCCCGCGTGCTCCAGTCGCCCATCATCGACACCTTCAGCGTCGCGGTCGGCGCGGACGCCAGCGTCACCGCCGAGGTGGCCAGCGCCTTGGGCCACGCGGCCCGCCTGCGCACCCGCGTCGCCCAGGAGGCCGAGGAGACCCGTGTCACCGCGGGCTTTCGCTTCCAGATCACCGACTCCCTCTCCCTTGAGGGCAATCTCCAGCGCGTGCAGAACTCGACGAACCCGTCCCAGACCTACGAGGCGCGCTTCAAGTACCGGATCCCTCTCGATTGAGCAGCTACCGCCTCACTTTCTTCGTGATGACGCTGGCCGTCGTCGCGCCGCTGGCCGCCGCACAGGCGGAGCCGCCGCCGCGCGCGGAGCCCGGGCTCTTCGGCGGCGCCGACGACCCCCTGGAATCGCCCGCGGCCCCTGCGAGCGGCCCCGCCGCCGTCGAATCCGTCGACGAGAGCTGCCTCTTTCGCCCGATCACCCGCCTGGACTTCGCCCCGTGCGACGCGGGCGTGTGCCGTGAAGCCGGCGACCGTGAACGCCTGCTCGAGCTCGCGGGCCTCAAGGCCGGTCGCGCGCTGGGGCCCGACGGGCGCGACCGGGCCACCCTCCGGCTGATGCAGACGGGGTTTTTCCACAAGGTCGCCTTTGTCTGCGAGCCCGACACGGAGGGCACCATCTCGCTGACGGTTCACGTCGAGCTCAACCGCTTCGTGCGGCGCGTCCACATCCACGGCAACAAGGCCTTCCGCCTCGACGAGATCAAAAAGCGCGTCTTCTTGCGGCCGGGGACCATCCTCGACGTCGTGCCCGGCGCGGAAGCAGACAGCGAGGCGATCACCCGCCAGATCGACTCGCTCACGCGGCTGTACCGGCGCGAGGGGCTCGAGGAGGTCAGCTTCCACGCCACGGTGACCCAGGTCGACCCCATCACCCTCGACGTCGACATCGCCATCGATGAGGGCGCGCGCACCCGCATCCGCGAGCTCATCGTCGAACACGAGCAGCTCATCCCGGCGCCCGAAGGCCAGCCCGGCTGCCCCCAGGTCTCCCAGGCGCGCATGCGCAAGCTGGTGGCGCTGCGCGTCGGCGGCGTGGTCACCAGCCGCGGCCTGCGCACCATCCGCCGCCGCATGGAGACCTTCTTTCAGTCCATCGGTTACATGCGCCCCCAGGTCGACGTCCGCGCCGACGGCGACCCGCTGACCCTGACCGTCCATGTCCGCACGGACCGCTGCTGGCTGATCCGGGTCTGGCGTCGCTCGACCGCCAGCGTCGCCGCCGACGAGTCCGAGCCGGCGTTTCGCCTCGGCGACCCCTACGGCCTCAAGCCCACCTCCAACGACGCGGGCGCGCCCTACGAGCGGGCGGATTTTTCCGCGTGGCGCGAGAAGCTGCCCTTCGGCGAGTCCGGCGTCTTCGACCGCGACGAGGCCATGCGCGGCGTGGACACCCTGCGCCACGCCTTGCAGCAGCTCGGCTATCTCTTCGCCGACGTCACGATGACCCACGTCGAGGTGCCGCGCCCCGCGCCGGGCACGTCCAGCGACTCGCCCGTGGCCGGCACCATCGACTTCCGCATCTCGCTGGAAGGTGAGCGCCGCATCCAAGGGATTCTCTTCCCAGGTCGCCGCGCCTTCACCGAGGCCGAGGTGCTCAAGGTCATCAGCACCAACGTCTACGACACGATCGGCGACGGCGGCTTCGTCAACGTGGACGCCGTGTTCGCCGACCTGAAGAGCATCGCTCAGTTCTACCGGGAGCGCGGGTTCTACGCGTTTCGCTTCCTCACCTCGGCGACCCAGCCCTCGCTGGTCCCGCGACGCACAAAGTACGAGGTACGCGGATGGATCATATGGGAATACACGATGGGCGAGCTCGTATTTCGCGTGCGCAAACGCCAGAGCGAGACCGTCGTCTACCTGGAGATCCCCTACGAAGAGGGGCCCCAGAGCCGGCTGGGGGAGGTGCCCACGATCATCGGCAACGAGGCCCTGAGCACGGCGCAGATCCTCACGATGCTGCGCCTTGAGAAGGGGCAGCCGTTCGGGACCTACCAGCTCGGCGAGGGGTTCAAGCGGATACGGCGCTGGTATGAGCAGCGCGGCTACCACCAGGCGGAGCTGACGGCGACCTGCGAGGCGGAGGACGCGCCGCCGGTGGGTGGGGATTGCGCGCAGGTGCGGTCAAAGCGGGCGGAGCTCATCGTCGTCGTCGAGGAGCGCGGCCGCAGCGTGGTGGGGCCGATCTTCTGGCGAGGCAACTTCAAGACGCGGCCCTCCGTGCTGACCCGCGACCTGCCGAAGACCGGCGAACCTTACAGCCAAGCCAAGATCATCGAGGCGGCCAAGCGCCTGAGAAACCTGGGCGTCTTCACTTCGGTCAAGATCGCGCGCATCGGCGCCAGCGAGGTCCCGACCCCCGACACCATCTCGCTGGTCGTCGCCGTCGAAGAGGCCGACAGCCGCTTCGTCGACCTGGCGGCCGGCTTTCGCACCATCGACCGCGACGCCGACCGCAACAGCCGCGCCCCACCGGTCATCGGCTCGATCGTCGCCCACGGCACCGCGGCCGGCGACCGCCAGACCTCCGGGCTCACGCGCATCTTCGCGCTCACGCTGCCGGACATCCTGCTCAACTTCGAGGCCGAGTACATCGACCGGCACTTCCTCGGCCTCGGCTACCGG
>CAZNZH010000714.1:0-3317 GCA_964577445.1 uncultured Myxococcales bacterium | reverse complement strand
AGTAGCACAGCGACTTGCAGCTCGCGCCGCCGCCGGCGCGCAGGCACGACTCGCCGACCGTCGCGGCGACCTCCTCGGTCCACACCGCGGTCGCCAAGTCCAGGCGGAACAGGTCGTCCACCGCGCCGCAGTCGGTCTTTCCGCCCATCAAGAAGGCCTCGCCGCCGCCCGCCGCGAAGACCTGGGCCTCCCGGCGCTCGGGCGCGTCCGCGTCGACGACGGTGAAGTCGGCCGGGAAGTCGCAGGTCGCGATCGGGCCCTTGTTGAAGACGTCGCCGGCGGCGACCTTGGACCACGTCAGGCCGTCGGCGTCGAAGGCCCAAAGATCGTTGCGGTTGCCGAGCTCCTGCCCGTCGTGACCGCCGAAGAGCAGGTAGCGATCGCGGTCCGGGTCGTTGACCAGGCTCGCCCAAAAGCGCGGGCTCGGTGCGCTGGGCGCGAGGTCGTCGAGCTGGGCCCAGCCGCCGGTCGTCGCGGTGATCGTGAGGCCCCACAGCCCGTCGAGGATACCGCCTCCCGCGGTGAGCAAGGCGCCCTCGTCGGCGCCGCCATAGACGATCATCCGCTGCCGCTTGGCGTCCCACAGCGACGCCGTGAAGAGGCGCGGCGCGGGCTTCCCCGTGGTCGCCAGCTCGGTCCACTGGCCGGTCTTGAGGTCGAGGGTCCAGGTGTCGTTGAGGCTGATGTACGCCGAGCCGTTCGCCGACTTGTTGCCGCCGAAGAGGATCAGCCGATCGCCCTCGGAGTCCCAGACCATCGCCGGGTTGGTGCGCGGGGGCGGCCCGGCCTTGGTGGGCAGCTCGGTCCAGATCTCGGTCTTGAGGTCCAGGGCCCAGACGTCGGAGCGCAGGGTGTAGAGCGCGGTGTTCGGCGGCCGGAACCGCCCGCCGTAGATGATGAGCTGCTGCCGGTCGCCGCCAGCGAGCACGGCCGCGTGCCGGGTGCGCGCGGTGGGGCCGAAGCCTTCGTGCTTACGCCAGGCGCCGCAGTCCACGTCGTAGATCCAGGTCGTGGTCTCGAAGGTCGAGTCTGGAGACGAGCAGTCGACGGAGACCGCCGTGCGGCCGCGGGGGTGGATGCCGGGGGGGCGGGCGGGGTCGACGCCGCCGGGGGGCGCGCTCGGGGGGGGGGGGGGGCCGCCGGTCGGCGGGTCGCACTGGACCTCCGCGGTGTCCGCGGCGTCGCCGGCCACGTCGGGGTGCGCGTCGGGCACCAGGTCCGGGCCGGCGCCGTCATCGGCCGCGTCACCAGCCTCCGCCTGATCGTTTGAGGCGTCGCGCGCGGCGTCGCCGCCTCCGCTGGTGTCCAGCGCCGTGCTGGTGTCCTTGGCCGGGGGCCCCACCACCCCCTTGGACGAGCCGCTCTCGCAGGCGCCGAGCCCGGCCAGGGTCGCGGCGCAGGCCACCAGCAGCGCAGATTGTCTCATTTGCCGCATGATCATTGTCCGTTCTTGAGGGTGCGCCACACCGCCAGACCTTCGTAGGGCCCGTTCATAAACAGAAAATTCCCGCCGACGCTGGTCAGCCGCCCCGACGGCAGCCCGAACACGGCGTGCAGGTCGATCTCGGTGTCCAGGGTCAGGTCGGTCACGACGCCGCCGGCCTCGTCGAGCACGGCCAGCGTCCCGCGCCCGCCCGCGACGTGGATGGCGCCGCGCGCCCGCGTCCACACCCCGTTCAGGCCCGGCATCGCGCCCAGCAAGTGCGAGGTCCAGGTCTGGCCGTCCCACACCGCGAGGACGCCGTTGTTGCGACCTCCCACCGCGACGACGTGGTCGGGGCTGGTGCCCCACACGGCGATGAGGTCCTCGCCGGTGCCCGCGTCGAACTCGGTGTACGCCGCGCCGTCCCAGTGCAGGATGGCGCCGCGCCGCCCGACGATCCACACGTCGTCGGCGGCGGTGCCCCAGACCTTGAAGAACGCGTCCACGCCGGGTCGCGCCAGGGTCGGCACGGTGTCGGTGCGCCAGACGCCGCCTTCGCGTCGCAATATGGTCGCGTCGAGGTCGCTTCGGCTGTTGCCGCCCACGGCCCACACCTGGCTCGGAGATGGCCCCCAGGCGCCCCACAGGTTCTGCGTCGTCGGCGTCGATTCAGCAGTCCACGACGCGCCATCCCACAAGAGCACGGTGCCGAGATCGCCCACCGAGATCGCCGAGTCGGCCGCCCAGACGTGCACCCAGTCCATCAGCGGCGTGCCCTCCGGGAGCGGGACCTCAGACCAGCTCGTGCCGTCGAAATGGTGCATTGCACCAGCGCTCGGCTGGCCACCCGCCGCCCAGAGGTCGCTGTCGCCGCTGCCGGCCACGCTGAGCAGCCAACCTTGCGCCGACGCGTCGAAGGCCTCGACGAAGTGGTCCGCCGGCAGGCCGCCCTCGCCGGGGTCGCAGCCCCACGCGGCCACAGCTACAATCGCTACCCACACCACGCCGCTGGTCAGTCTCATCGGCACCCTCCGAAGCCCGGAGCATACCCGCCGCGGCCACCGGGAGCCACCCCCCCGTCAGCCCTCGCCAGGCCGCCGCGAGCCCGGCTCCAGATAGGTCGATGGGTCGCGCGCCCACGCCTCGGTCTGCGCGTTCAGCTCCTCGATGGAGCGGTGCTTGTAGACCCCTGGCGGGAAGCGCCGGGGTACGAAATAGGCAGCGAAATCCTGCACGAATCGAAAGGTCTCCAGGTTGTCGACCTTGTTCGGCACCCGATTCTTGTGCGCCTTCATCTCCTCGACGCTGCGAAATTTTCGGACCGGCATCGTCAGCCCCCCAAATCGAATGCGTCGGCGAGGCGCTGCGCGTCGGCCTTGTCGCGCAAGCGCACGGTGTCGCGCTTCATCTCGTGCAGCATCCGCGGCGTGGCGACGGTGACGCGCAATCCTTGAACGGTCTTGGTCTCCGCCTCGATCCCGGCGTAGTCGAGCGCGTCGCCCAACCGCGCGAGGAGGTCCAGGTGGTAATTCGCGCCAGGCGGGATGTACTGAATCGCGGGGTAGTCGCCGCGCAGGTCGCTCGCCTTGATCTCGTCGATGTGGGGGTCGTCGAACACGCTGCGCAGCGCCGAGCGTAGCCGCTCGATATTCTCGTCGGTCGCGTCCACGAAGATGTCCATGTCCTCCGTCGCGCGCGCCAACCCCTGCATCGCCATCGCGGCCCCGCCGACCAGCTTGTAGGCCACGTCGTGGGATTGTAGCGCCTTCAGGATTCGGAGCATCTCGTCGATGGGCATGCGCAGACGCTACCGCAGGAGCCCGGCCGTTGCGAGCTAGCGGCGGGCCCGCAGCAGGCGGTCGGTGGCGGCGGCGAACTCGACCTCGAAGCGGTC
>CAZNZH010000713.1:0-3327 GCA_964577445.1 uncultured Myxococcales bacterium | reverse complement strand
GCGGAGGGGAAGGCCTGCTCGGACCAGAACCCGTGCACGTCGGGCGACGTGTGCAGCGGCGGGGTGTGCGCGGGCAAGGCGTATAGCTGCGACGACGACGTGGTCTGCACCACGGATAGCTGCGATGGCCTCGGGGGCTGCGACCATGTGCTGTTGGCCAATCACTGCCTCATCGACGGGGTGTGCCGCGTGGGGCTCGAGCCGAACCCGGCGAACTCGTGTCAGGCCTGTAACCCCGTGGCGCCGGATGACTGGTCGCCTGTCGGCGCGGGCAAGGCGTGTAACGACGGGCAGCTCTGCACCTTCGGCGACGCCTGCGACGCCCAGGGCTTCTGCACCGGCACGACCAAGGTCTGCACCGACGGGCTGGCGTGCACGCTGGACGTCTGCGACGGCCTGGGCGGGTGCAGCTTCGTGCCCCAAGACGCGTGCGTCATCGACGGGAAGTGCGTGGCGCCGGGCACCCAGAAGGCCGGCGATCCGTGCCGCGTCTGCGACCCCGCCCAGAGCACGAGCGCGTGGTCGGGAAACACCGGCAACGCCTGTAACGACGGCAACCCCTGCACGGCGCCCGACGTGTGCAAGCTCGGCGTGTGCGCGGGCACCGCCTATAGCTGCAACGACGGGCTGATCTGCACGACCGACTTCTGCGACGGGCTGGGCGGCTGCCAGCACTTCGGCGTCCCGGGCTTCTGCAAGATCGGCGGCGCCTGCCCCAGCGACGGCGACACGAACCCGTCCAACGGCTGTCAGCTCTGCCAGTCGGCGGTCAACCCGGGCGGGTGGACGAACGCGAGCGGGACGTCGTGCATCGACGGGGACCCCTGCACCTCCGGCGACGTCTGCGAGTTCGGGACCTGCGCCGGCACGCCCATCACCGACGCCGACGAGCCCAACGAGACCCAGGCCAACGCCAAACCCATCCCCGACACCAACGACTGCACCGACTGGCCGGGCGACACCAAGACGCGTCAGGCGACCCTCTACCCCGCCGGCGACGTCGACTGGTTCTCGTTCAAGCACAGCGACAAGACCGGCTGCGACTTCTACCCCCAGGTCGAGCTGAGCGGCATCCCGACCGGGAGCGATTACCAGCTATGCGCCTACTTCAAGTGCGCGAGCGGATCGACGAGCCTGTCGTGCGAGACCGGGACCAAGAGCACCAGCGGCTCGCTGTCAGGGTGTTGCAGCAACGCGGCGGGGGCTCAGACCGAGCGCGTGAAGCTGGACCCGAGCTGCGACTGCGGCACCTTCTGCTTCGATGACACCGGGACCGTCTACGTCGAGGTCAAGGCCGCGCCGGGGTCGGGGGCGTCGTGCTTGAGCTACACCCTGCGCTGGGGCGACGACTGATCTGTCGTCGCGGCCAGCCGCCGCCTGATTATTTGATGGCCAGCACGAAGGCGTCGAGCGCGTCGAGGCTGGCGATGATGGTCAAGCGGCCGCCGCTGACCTCGGCGGACGTGGTGGGGAGCTTGTCGCCCAAGCGCACGCCGTCGACGCGGTAGAGGCCCAGGGTCGGGTCCACGGCGGCGCCGGGCGGGAGCCACGCGAGGGGCGCGACCACGGTGAGCTTGGCGCGGGGGTCGACCGGGATGCCGTGGTCGCCGAAGGTGTAGCCGACCCAATCCTGGCCGCCGGCGTTGATGATGGTGCGCGTCATCGTGATGGTCGTCTCGGCGTCGAGCGACCCTTCGTCCAGCTCGATCGTGACGTCACCGCCGAAGAAAGTGAGCAGCGACGCGGCCGTCGTGCCGAGCTGGGTGTCGCTGGCCGTGACCACCGTCGGCTCCCAGGGCGCGCTGGTCTCACCGGCTCGGATGTCGGTTCGGGCGTCGGCGGCGGTCGCGTCGGGGAGGAGCCCGCCGCTGCCGTCTTCGATGGGCTCGCACGCGGCCAGGGCCAGGGCCAGCGCTGAGGCGGCGAGGATTCGGCAGGGTCTCATGGGGGCTCCTCCAGACGGGCGCAGGCGGCGACAGGCTCAGGCGGCGTCGCGGGTGGTGCGCAGGCCGCCGCCCATGGCGCGCTGGCGTCGATCTGACACGGGCCGCGCGCTCGTAGCAAGCCGGACTCGAGACGAAGCAAGAGGCGTGCCACGCTGGCGTGGGTGAGTGGTTGATTCACAAGTGATCATCTCTCATAGTTCGACCATCTTGAAGCATCCGCCTCTACCCAAAGACCTGCAAGACGACGAGCGCCGGGCGCTGGAGCGCCTGCGGGTCGAGGCCGTCGCCGTGGCCGCCGCCCAGCCTCGTGGCGAGGAGCCCGGGGAGTGCCCGAGCTGTGGCGGGCGTGACTGGATGCGCGATGGGCGCGCGGCGCGGAGGCGGGGCGCTGACGTGCAGGTCTTTCGCTGCCGCGGCTGCGGAAAGAAGCGCGCTGAGGGCGCGGACAGCCCCTTCAACCACCCGATCTTTCCGCCCGAGGTGATGCTGCTGGCGCTGCTCTTGCGCCGGTGGGGCATGGCTCTGACGCGCATCGCCGAGGTGGTCGGCGTCGTCGACGAGGCGGGCGCGGCGCGGCGGCCGAACCGGCAGACCGTCGGACGGTGGGTGCAGCGCTACGACGGGGTGCTGCCGCGGGCTCGCACGGTGCGCGACACCGTGCCGCTGCGGCGCGTGGCCGAGCCGCCCGCGGACGCTGAGCCGGCCCAGCGGCGCGGGCCGAGCGCGCGACAGCTCATGGCGTTGACGCCCGGGGAGGTCCTGGCCGGGCGCTTCGAGGTGCTGGAAGTCCTGACGCGCGCTGGCGAATCGGGGGTGCTCGTCGTCAGCGACCGCTGGGGTCAGGGCGTGTCGGTGGTGCTCAAGGTGCTCGAGCCGGGGCCGGGCGGCGACCGGCTGCGGCGCGAGTTCGAGCTGCGCTCGCGGCTGCGCCACCCGCACATCGCGCCGGTCTTGGAGTACGGCGCGCTGCCCGACGGTCGGGGCTGGTTCACCCAGGCGCGGGTGTGCGGCGACGACCTCTATCTCGCCAGCCGGGGCGCGACCTTTCAGCGGGTGCTCGAGTGGATGGTCGAGGTGCTGCGAGCCTGTGCGTATCTGCACGATCGAGGGATCGTCCACCGCGACCTCAAGCCCGACAACATCCTGGTCGCCGAGGGCGGCGAGCCGCAGGTCGTGGACTTCGGCATCTCGCTGCGCACCCAGGAGGCGCGCGACGGCGACACGTCGGGTAGCCTCGCCTACCTCGCGCCCGAGACCCTGGCCGGCGCGCCCGCGACCGCCGCCGTCGACCTCTACGCGGTGGGCGTGAGCTTCTACCATGTGCTGGCGCGCGCGCTGCCGCCGGAGCCGGGGCCGCCGCCCGCCCTGGCCGCCCAGCGCG
>CAZNZH010000712.1:0-3329 GCA_964577445.1 uncultured Myxococcales bacterium | reverse complement strand
CCGACGAGGCCGCCCACATCTATCTGGCGCGACGGCGCCCCGAGCGCGCCATGGCGGTCTGGCGCGCGCACCTCGCCCACGCGGAGGACCCCCGGGCCGCCGCGGCGCGAGCCGGCGCGCTCCTCATCGATAAAGGCTTTGAAGACGAGGGGTTGGAGATCCTCGACGGCGTGGACGCCGGCGCGATCCAGCGGCCGAAGCTGCACCGGCTGCTCGGCGGCATCTACAGCCGGCGCGGCGACGACGATCGCGCCTCGGCTCACTACCGGCTCTTCCTGGAGGCGGCGGTGCGGCCGGAGCACGTCCGCGAGCTTCAGGCCTTCGCAGCCGAGATGGAGAAGCAGCGGCGCGATGAGCTCGCGGAGGTCGCCTACGGGCGGCTGGTGGCGCAGTCGCCCCAGGATCGCGACGCGCTGCGGGGCTTGGGAGCCGCGGAGCTGCGGCTGGGCCGGGTGGCGGAGGCCCGCGCGCACCTCGACCGCTACGTCGCAGCGACGCCGCCCGCCCAGAGCCCCCGCGCCCTGGAGGTGCTCGGCGAGCTCTACGAGTCGGTGGGCGAGCTGCGGCTGGCCGCCGAGACCTGTGAGGGGCTATTGGCCGCGGGGGGGCGCCCGGGCTCGCGCAGCGCCATCAGCCGGCTGGTGCGGCTCTACCAGCGCCTGGATGACAAAGAGGGGCTGCGGCGCGCGGTCCGCACCATGGTCGCCGGGGCCCGCACCCCGGTGCGGCAATACCTGGACGCGGCGAGCCTGCTGGCCGACGCGGGCCTGCTCGACGACGCGGCCGCCCTGCTCGACGAGGTGCTGGC
Source organism: uncultured Myxococcales bacterium (assembly GCA_964577445.1). GTDB lineage: Bacteria > Myxococcota_A > UBA9042 > PHBI01 > JACKFB01 > JACKFB01. Next base: position 2,521 of record CAZNZH010000712.1, on the reverse strand, counting down.
GGCGCACCCGACCGATCGCCAGGTGATGAAGTCGGCCGTGCAGCTCGCGCTGCGGCAGGGGCAACCGGCGGTCGCGCAGGAGCGGCTGGAGCGCATGGTCAAGCTGCGCGGCGCGACCTCTGAGGCGTGGGCCGAGGCGGCGACCCAGCTCAGCCAGGCGGGGTACCCCCGCGAGGCGCTGGCGTTGCTGGGCGGCGACGGGGTGCCCGTGACGGCGGCGCCCGAGATCCACGAAGCCCGGGGACGCCTCCAGGTCAGCCTCGGCGAGTACGACGGCGCCGAGCAGAGCTTCGCGACAGCGCTCGCCCAGACCCAACTACCCCGCGAGCTGATCGCCGCGATCGACGCCGCGTGGCGAGGCGCGCGCCAGGGCGAGCGCCTGCGCCGGTTTCATGTGCGTGCGTCGGCGCTCTCGCCCAACCGAGCCGACCACGCGCTGGCGCTGGGGCGCTTGTGGCTCGAGGCCGGCGACCTGCGCGAGGCCCAGCAGAGCTTCGCCCGTTACCTGGGCCTGCAAGAGCGCGGTCAGGTGGCCGTGGCCCGCGCCTACGTCGAGACCGGGTACGCGGACGCGGCCATCTCCCACTACTTGAAGGCGGTGGAGCAGCAGCAGGCGGGCGGCGACGACTGGCCGCTCAGCGAGGCGGCGCACTTCCTCATCGAGCAGGGGCGCGCGGAGCTGCTGCCGTCCTTGGCGCGCTTGGAGGTCAGCCGCTCTCGGACGCCAGCGCAGACGGTGGGCGCGGTGGCGCGCGCGCTCTTTGAGGGGGGCGCGCTCGACGAGGCGCAGCGGCTGCTCGAGCGCGCGATGTCGGTCGCCCCGGCTCCGGATCACGAGGTCGTCCGCGGGGTCCTGCTCCTCATCAGCGGGCGTGACGCGGAGGCGGAGCGGGCCTTTGAGCGGTCGGTGGACCGCGCCCAGGAGATCCAATCCACCATGCTGCGCGTCCCCGGCGTCGACCGGGCGCGCATCGGCATGGTCGCGCTGGCGGATGTGCTGCAAGCGCTGCTCTCGCGCGGCCGAATCGACGTCGCGCTGCGCCAGGCGAGGCGGGCCGCCGCGATCTACGGCGACGACCCGCGGCTGGCCGTCACCGAGGCCGACCTCCGGGTGCGCCTCGGGCGCGTCGACGAGGCGTTGGCGCGGATCCGCGGCGTCGGCGAGCGCCTCGGCGACGCGCCGGTGGAGGCGGTGGACGCGCTCGTGGCTCGGCTGGAGCGCCGCGAGCGGTTGGACGCGGCGGCCGAGGTGGCGGGGGTGGCGACGCGGCGCCGGTGGAGCGACGTCGTCGGCGAGCGGCTGCTGCGCCTGCACATCCGTTTGGGTGAGCTCGCGGCGGCGGAGCGCTTGGCGTCGCGGTGGGTCGCGCAGACGAGCCCGGCGGCGGCCGTGGACATCGCCGGCGTCGCGCTGGAGGAGGGGTACCTTGGCTTGGCGAATCGTTACGCCGCGATGGCCGCGGCGCCCCCGGCGACGGCGCGGACGGCGGACGCGGTGGCGGTGCTGGACGCGGTCCGCGCGGAGGTCGGCGGGCGCGGCGACCGCGAAGTGCCGAGCCTCATCGCGGACGGCGCCGCCGATCGATTTCAGCTCTGGAGCGCCCGCGCCCGCCTGGCGTTTCGGGCCGGCGACCTCACGCGCGCTCGCGAGGCCCTGGCCGCGGCCCTGTCGTCCTCTCCCCATGACGCCGAGTTGACGCGCCTCCGGCTGCGGCTGGCGGCCGTCGCGGCAGACACCGCGGCCGTGCAGGCGATGGCGCGCGACGCCGGCGCGGGCGAGCAGGCGCGGCAGGTCGCGCTGGACGAGCAGGTGCGGCAGCTCGACGACGCGGGGCGCCCCGAGCTGGCGATGATCCCCGCGCGGGTCCTCGCCGAGATGGAGCCGGGCAAGCCCGCGAGGCACCTGCGCTTGGTGGTGCTGGCGCTGCGGGCCGGGCGGGACGAGGAGGCGCGGGCCCAGGGCGATCGGATGCTGGCGATCTGCGGTCGCGAACCCGCCCTGGTGCTGGCGCTCGCTGAGCTGTGGGCGCAATGGCTGCGAGGCGACGAGGCGCGCCGGGTGCTCGGTGGTCTGGACGTGCTGCGCGGTGAGGCGGCGGCGCGGCGCGAGCGGATCTTGGCGGAGGCTGCGCTGGCGGACGGGGACTCGGCGAGCGCGCTCTTGGCCTGGGAGCGGAGCGTGGCGCTGGCGCCGGACCGGATCTCGGCGCGGCTGGCGGCGGCGGAGAGCTTGCTGCGCTGGGGCGTCGAACCGGCGGGCGCGCTGAAGCTGCTGGACCCGGCGCTGGGCGGGGTCACGCCGCCGCCGCGAGCCCTCAGCACCGCGGCGCGGGCGGCGTGGCGGGCAGGGCAGGGCGAGCTGGCGCGGGGCTACACCCAGCGGCTGGCGGCGCTCTACCCGGGCTTGGGCAGCGATCTGCCGGGGCTGGTTGAAGAGGCGGTCCGCGCCGGGGATCCCGAGGGCGCCAGGCTCGCCGCGGACGCGATGGTGCGGAGGGTCGGGTTGGCCGGGGCCGCGGGC
>CAZNZH010000711.1:0-3338 GCA_964577445.1 uncultured Myxococcales bacterium | reverse complement strand
CCCTGACCCACGCCGCGATCGCCATCTGGCAAGCCGGCCGCCCCGAAGACCTCGCCGTCCTCTTCGACCGCTCCCCCACCCGAGGCCGCCGCCTGCTCGGGGAGGCCCTGGCCCGCGTCGCCCCCCGCGGACGCGAAACCGACCTGACGGCCGAGCTCGATGCGTGGCAAAGAAGCCTCGAAGCCCTCAGCGCCAAGCTGGTTCAAGACCCCGGGGCGCGCGCCACCCGCCTTGATAATCTGGGCGACATCGACCCGCGCACCGAGCCCGCGCGCGCCCGACACTCGGTCGACGAGGCCCTCACCGTCGCCCGGAAGCTCGTGGAGCTCGAGCCCGAAAACCGAGAGTATGTGCTGGACGTGTCCGTCAGCCTCTACACGCCGTGGTCGTTTGCAGCGCAGCACGCGCCCGAGGAGGAGGGGCAGTGGAGTGTCGAGTTGCTTGGTTGGCTGGAACTGCCGGCGCACGGGTTCTTGCTGGAGGAGAAGTTTTCGCGCGTGCTGCTTGAGCACCTTCCGAGCGTGCGCCAGGGCGGTGAGTAGCAGGTGCAAAGAGCGGAACCCGAGCTTTCTGAGCCGACAGCGCGCTGGAACGCGCCGCTGCGGGACGCTATCGCGGCAGCCGTGGGTGAGCCGGCGAACGGGCGGCGGTGGTCTTGGGGCGAGCGGGTCGGCAATCAGGTGATGCTGGGGCAGTTGCGGCGGGCGGTGTTGCGGCAAGGCGCGGCCGCTGCGGAGGACGACGCGGTGACGGCTCGGGTGGCTCGGGCGGTGCGGGAGGTGGCGGAGTCGCCGTGGCGGTTTTTGTATGGCTCGGCGGCGCGTGGGGTCGAGCGGGGGCTGCGCGGGGCTCTGGCGCGGGTCGCTGGGGTGCTCGAAGCGGGCGCGGCGATGCGGGAGGCGTTGGCGAGCTGGGAGCGGCAGCTTCGGGCGATAGCGGCGCGGCATCCCGAGGGGGTCACGCCGGGGCGCGTGCAGCGGGCGGCGTATGACGTGTTGGCGATGTGGCTGGTGGCGGTGGCGGCGGGCGGGCGGCCGCGGTCGCCGGACGCGGTGGTCGCGCTGGCGCTGCTGCATCCGGTGTGCGACGACGCGGCGGACGCGGGCGTGCTGGGTGCTGCGGGGGCGGCGCGGATCGCGCGGGTCCTCGCGGGCGAGGCGCTTCAGGCTGAGGGGCCCTTCGAGGCGCTGGTCTTCGAGCTGCTGAGCACCCTCGACGCGGCGCACGCGGCGCGGGGACAGTCGCGATTCGGCGAGCTGATGGCGGCGCTACATCGGGCGCAGCTCGAGCAGCAGCGCATCACCGCCGAGTCGCCGTGGGAGGCGATGGTCGACAACGTCTGCGAGCGCGGCGGCCTGACGATGCTGGTCTTCGCGTGGCTGGCGCTGGACGGGGTGGCGCCCGAGGCGATGGAGGCCGTGTACCGCGCCGGGGCGGTGCTGCAGCTCCTGGACGACCTGGAGGACGTGCAGGCGGACGCGGCGGCGGGCGTCCAAACGATCTGGACGCGCGCGCTGGCAGGCGGCGGAAGCCTCGTGCAGCCCCTGCGCGGGACGCTCGCGGCGCAGGCCAGTGTCGAGGAGGCGCTGGCGAGCTGTAACGGCGCGCTGCCCACCGAAGTCACCGATCTGCTCGTGGCGGTCTTCTGGCTTCTGCTGGTCCGCGGCATCGTCGGCTTGCCGCCTGAGCTACGCCGCGACCTCCGGCGCCCAATCGCGTCGCGCCTGCCGGTCGGATTGAAAACCTGCGGGCTGTTGCGCCAAGAACTGCTGGCCGTCCTCGCCGAGGCGCAGCGCCGGGGAGACAGCGAGGCGCTCCGCCTACTCGAACGCTGGGTCGGTGCCCCAGATCACCCAACCGTACCCGACACCCCGACCGCAGCCGCGTTGGCCGACTGGGTAGTACGCGTCCTGGACCCGGCGGCGCCGCTGCCGTCAGAGGCGCAAGTGGCGCAATGGCTCGCGTTGGCCAAAGGGCGGCCGAGCGTTTGAGCGAGTTCGCTGGTCCTCTGCGTCCCCCGTCAGCATGGCCAAGCGGGGCTACGCGAGTGGCTGCCCTACCAATCTCGGGCCCCAGTTGTCGGCAGCGGCGCCACTGGCTCCTTACCCGACGCGTTGAAGCCGCCCAGCACTCACGCGCCGCCAAATACCTCCGGATGCGCCTGCTCGATCGCCCGCGCCAGGGCAAGGCCGAAGTACTGGCCCAGCCGCGAAAGCAGGTGGGGGTTGGCAGCGCTGCTCCTGAGCGACGGCACGGTCTCGAGCTGGTACGCCGGCACGCCCATGTCGCCGCATCGCGTCACCAGATAATTGCCTCGCCCCGGAAAGCGGATCGCGTCTTCGTCTTGGTTGCCGATGGCGAGACCCAGCAGCAGTTCGATCGCGCGGCGGTCGATCGCACCGTCGGGCGTGAGGCTGGATGCGAGATTGCCGGCCGCAGTCTGCAGGCATTGCGCGAGCCTTGATGCGCTCCCATGCCCGTTGCGTCCCGCGGCGACCTCGACATCGAACGCCGAGGAGTCGCCGGCCATCCCGTGCACCTCGATGACCAGCGTGGGCCTCAGGTCGGCAATCGTGCGCTGGTACTCGGCGTCAGCGGCCTCGCGCTTGTTGGGGTCGGGTCCTTGGGGATGGCTTGCCACGACGACCGTCGCTCCAAGAGCGTCGGCGATGCGCGCTGCCAGGAATCCGGCGCCGACATCGCCTACGCGGGGCGGTTGGCAAATCCGCCCAGCGCCCGACCACGAGTGGTGGGGTGCGCAGATGACCACGCGGTGGTGTCTGCCGCGGCGGCTGACCACCAGCGTGCTGGCGGCGAGGAGATGGCGCTTCAGGTCGCTCGACCAGCCAGAGCCCGACCCGTCGCGGAGCACGACCCGGAGCTGCTCTGTCACGGGTTTCGGCGGTGCCGAGGCTGCGAACCAGCGCAGCACATCAAGCATCGTGTTGAATCCGGAACGCACCCGTGCCACCAGTGCAAGGAGCTGAGCGTGGTCCAGGACAGTGGCTTCCCCTGGTTCGCCGTCGCGACCGGCGTGAGCGACCTCGTTCGTGATGGCCCGGACCTTGGCCAGCAGCCGTCGAGTCGCGGCGGGCACAACTTCCTTGAACCAGGCGGCCCGCATCGTCCTGCCCAGCGGTGCCCCGACCGCGTCGTGCGCGTGGCCAGCGCGCTCGGCCACGTCCCAGCTCAGGAATTCCAGCGCTCGCCGCAGGGATACCGCTGCCTCAGCGGGGCGGGCTGACATGCCCGAGAACGCTCGGAGGAGCTCGCCGTGGATGAGGTCCGGTACGTTCGGGATGCTGTCCAGCTCTTGGCGCAGAGCTCCTTGGTCCGGC
>CAZNZH010000710.1:0-3364 GCA_964577445.1 uncultured Myxococcales bacterium | reverse complement strand
CATCTCGCCGATGAAGCGAATCGCCGGGCCCATGTGCTGCACCGCCGCGGTCTCGGTGATCTCGAAGCAGACGCGCTCGCCGCTGAGGCCCGCGGACTTCAGCTCGCTCTTTACGAAGCGCGCCAGGCTGTCGTCGGTCAGCGTGTTGCCGGACAGGTTGATGGACATCTGCGTGTTCGGCTTGGACGCGAAGGCCTCGGCGTAGCTGCGAAACGCCGTCTGGATGACCCAGCGGTCGATGGAGCCCATCAGGCCGTAGCGCTCGGCCGCGGGGATGAACGAGTTCGGCGCGATGATGCCGCCCTGGCGGTCTTCGAGCCGCAGCAGCAGCTCGCAGCGGAAGCCCTCGCCGGAGTCGCTGTCGAGGGCGGCGATGGGCTGGTGCCAGAGGCGGAAGCGGCACTCTTCGAGGGCGTCGCTGAGCTCGGCGGCGCGGATGAGCTCGGCGTGGCGGCGCTTCGGGTAGGCGTTGTTCGTGTCGTAGGTGTAGACGCGGTTACGCCCGAGATCCTTGGCGGTATAGCACGCCACGTCCGCCTTCGACAGCAGGCTGTCGGTGCCGTCGGCGTCGCTCTCGATGGGGACCAGGCCGATGGAGACGCCGACCTGAAAGTTGCGCTCCTGCCAGACGAACTTGAAGTCGCGGATGGAGACCACGATGGACTCGGCGATCTCCTGGGCCTTGTCGGGCGGGCAGTTGCTCAGCAGCAGCCCGAACTCGTCGCCGCCCAGGCGCGCCAGGGTGTCGCGGGACCGCACCGAGTGGCGCAGCACGTCGGTCAGTCGCTTGAGGAGCTCGTCGCCGGCGGCGTGGCCCGCGGTGTCGTTGACCAGCTTGAACTGGTCGAGGTCCAGGTAGCAGAGCGCGTGGCGGGCGCCCTGAAGCCGCGCGCTGGCCACCGCGTGGGAGAGGCGCCGCTCGAACTCGCGGCGGTTCACCAGGCCGGTCAGCGCGTCGTGCATCGCGTGGTGCGCCATCTGTAGCGCCGTGTGCCGCGCCTCGGTGACGTCTTTGAACACCAGGACGGCGCCCAGCACCTCGCCGCCGCCGTTGCGAATCGGCGCGGTGGTGAACTCGATGGCGTGCTCGACCTGGTCATGTCGCAGCAGGATGCCGATGCCGGTCGACGCGGTGGGCTCGGTGTCGCGCAGGCAGGCTTCAATGGGGTCGCGGAGGGGCTCGCGGGTCTTCTCGTCGAGGCAGCGCCCGAACTCGGACAGCCGGCGCCCCTGCGCTTCGGCGCTACAGATGCCCATCAGCGACTCGGCCACCGGGTTCATGTAATTGATGACGGCCAGGGCGTCGCTGGTGATGACCGCCTCGCCGATGGAGTGAAGCGTCACCAGGGCGCGGTTGTTGCTGTCGGCGAGCTGCCGCTCGATCTGCGTGCGCTCGCTGAACTGGTGCTCGAGCTCGGCGTTGGCGGCGGCGAGCATGGCCGCGCGGGCCTCGTCGAGGGCGGCGCGGCCGGTGAGCCCGAGCAGGAACACCCCCAGCAGCGTGATGAGCGCCACGCCGCCGCCCAAGACCAGCCAGGGCGCCAGCGAGCCGTGGGCCTCCGCGTAGGCCGGGTCGACGGCGGCGCGCAGCACCCAGCGGCGCTCGGCCACCAGGTGCACGCTCTCGACGGTCAGCGGGCCGGCGGCGGCCATGGCCTTGGCGAGCATGCGCCGGGAGCTGGCGAACACCGGGGTCGCGACGCCCGGCTCCGTCTCGTCGGTCACCCAGGCGTCCACGCCTTCGGGCCAGTGGGTGGGGAAGGCGGCCTTGGCGAGGTCGGACATCTGAAAGACGCCGGTGGCGGCGCCCTGAATCGTCGCGCGGCGCTCGTCGACGGTGGTGGGCGTGGGGCCGGAGTAGATGGGGTAGAACACGATCACGCCGACCTGGCCCTGCCGGCGGCCCATGAGGCGGATGGGTGGGGTCGAGGTCGGGCGGCCGGAGTCGCGGGCGCGGGCGAAGGTGGCGTGGCGAAGCGGGTCGCTGAGCAGATCGAAGCCGAGGGACGTCTCACCGCCTTCGCTGGGGGCGAGGTGCTCGATGACCAGATGGCGCTGTCCGCGACGGGGGCGGCGGGTCAGGTCCTGGATGTCGCCGGCGTGCACCGTGAAGCGCGGCCAACCTTGCGCCCGTTTGCGCGCTTCGAGTGCGGCGATCTGCGAGTCGTCGATGAGGCGTTGCCAGCCCAGGGTGGGCGTGCCCGAGAGGCCGGCGAGCTGAGCGCTCGCGAACTGGTCAAAAGCGGCCGAGCTGAGGTCCAGGTCGCTGGCGACGTGTTCGCCGATGGCGCGGAGGACTTGGATGTGGGGGGCGAGGGTGTTGTCCAGGCTGTCGCTGACCACCGACACCCGCTGGACGAAGTCCGCGCGCTGCCGCTGCGCCTCCTCGGCGCGGGAGTGTAGGAGCAGGCTGTAGAGCGCGGCGAAGGCGATGGCGATGGGAGCGGCTACACCGAAGCGGCGGCGGCGCCAGGCGGGGCGTGGCTCGCCGATGAAGCTGAGGGCGAGCGGGGCGAGCAGGATCACGCCGCAGGTGCTGCCCAGCCACCAGGTCAGCCAGGTGGCCGGCACCCGGTCGAGGGGGACGACGTGGGCGAGAGTGAAGATGGGCAGCGCGAGGGTGGGCGCGACGACGCAGGCGATGGGGCCGGCGAGGCCGATGAACGCGAGGATGTCGTGTTCGCGGGCCAGCGGTGCGGGGTAGCCGACGACGCGGGTGACCAGGGTGGCGCCGGCGACGGCTTGCAGGGTGGAGCCCACGGCGGCGGTGCCTGCGAAGAGCATCGCCTGGCTCGTCGCGCCATCCAGACCGCTGAGGAGCGCCAAGGCGACCCCGGCGAAGACGGCTGGCGCGAGGCGGAGGCCCCCCGCCAATAAGCCCGCCAGCGCGATGCCGGCGACAGGCCATGTGTCCGCCGGGGCGTGTGGCGCGATGTCCAGGGCCAGCCCCAGGCTGACGGCGGCCCAGCACGCCGCGCCGAGGGCGAGGCTGCGCAGGACGAATGTGCGCAGCGATGGGCGATCGTCGGCGGCGGAGGTACCGGTTCCAGAAGGTCGCAGGCCTGGATGGGACATCGGTTCCGTCGGTGGATGGGGAGACGGCGCGGGGCCCCTGCGGCAGCAACTACCAGGGCGCCTCGGTTATGGACGTGACCGACGCAGCGAAACTTGAGTCACGTCGCGCGGCGTAGCTTCCACCATGCGCCGCGAAACGCCAGAAAACCGCGGTGGACGTTGGACAGTCCTGGCTCATTGGCATTAACTGTGGGCCGCGCAACCGCGCGCGGAGGCCTCGGGTGGGCTCTGCGCGGCAGCCGCGCAGAGCCCCGCTGGGGCCAACCCCTCAGGAGGACCGCTATGGGTG
>CAZNZH010000709.1:0-3379 GCA_964577445.1 uncultured Myxococcales bacterium | reverse complement strand
TGGCCACGGTGGCTCACGGACAGGGCGGCGAGGTAGCCTGAGCCCGCCGGCTCGCCGCCATCGCTCAGCACCACCGCCGCGCAGTTCAGTCCACTATCCGGCTGTAGACCACGCCCTCGGTCAGCCCGAAGTTGGCAGCCCGCGTCCCCACGACGCGAAGACTGCCCGCGGCGGTCCCCCACACGTCGTGGAGCACGCTGCCAGTTCCGCTCTCTGTGCCCAGCTCGAGCAGGTTCCAGGCCCCGCCGGACGTGAGCTCGCCCGAGGTCCGGCCCAGCCACAGCTCGAACACGCGGCTTTGGTTGTTCCCGCTGCGCCACGCCGCGAGCGCGACGACGCCCGCGCCCGACCACGCACCCTCAAAGTTGCGGGAATCACTTGACTTTACCGAGATCCGGCCTCCCCACTTCCCCTGGGCGGACCGCGCCCTCAGGTAGCCCCGCGTCCCGACCGCCACCTGGCGTCCGTCCGCCAGCGCCGTGGCGTCGCGCGTCACCGACGGTCCGTCGCCCTGCTCGGTGTAGAACAAGGTCCAGAGGAGATTGGGCGCGGGCGTCCGCCCGTAGACGTCGTTGTAGTAGTCCGCCGTGCCGTTGGGGTAGTCGGCGGCCAGGGAGAGATCCGGGTTCGCGCACGGGATGGCAGCGCACGGCCCACCGGCGAACGCGCGCAGCAACGTGCCCTGCAGGGTGTCGTTGTTCTCGGCGACGCAGGTGACCGACCCGCCGCCGGCGGCCCCGCACCGGCGAATGCGCGCGCTCGACGTGTTGCCGGCCGACCACAGCGCGATGTCCAGCCCGCTGCCGATGTCCGCGCTGGTCCACAGCGCCGTGCCCGTCATGGTCCCGAGCGCGGCGAACGCCTTGGAAGCCGGCCCGTTGGAGGTCCAGGTCCCGCTGCCAGTCGCGGGCTCGAAGCGCCAGAGCTTTCCTGTGGAGTCGGTGGCGAAACCGCCGCGCAGCGCCTGAAAGGTCGACCCGCTCTGGGTCTCCGAGAAGGTCTTCGAGGCGCCCGCAGCGCTCAGCTCGCCCAGGCCACCGCCGCCCACGAAGGGGAAGCCGTTGTCGACGATGACGAACCACCGCCCGGCCGCGTAGTCGACGCCCCGGACCGCCGTGTTCGTCCCGACGAGCCCGGAGACCGTGGTGCGGGTGAACCCCAGGCAGACCCCGCTGATACACACGTCGGCGACGGTCTGTTTGTTCCCGTCGTCGCACGAGCTGCCAGCCGGCCCAGCGCACGCCACCCCGACCCCGCACAGCGCGATCTTGGTGTGCTCGCACGTCCCGGCGACGCAGGCGTCCGTGGTGCAGGGGTTTCCGTCGTCACAATCGACCGCGGCGCCGACGCACCCCTGGGCCGCGCAGGCGTCGCCGACCGTGCAGGGGTCGCCGTCGTCGCACGGGGCCCCGGCGGTCGCCTTGAACACGCAGGTGCCGCCCACGCACCCGTCGGCGGTGCAGGCGTCCGCGTCGTCGCACACCACCTCGACGCCGACGCAGTGCCCCGCCTTGCAACGGTCTGACGCGGTGCAGGGGTCGCCGTCGGAGCACGCGCTGCCCTCGGGCTTCGCCACCACGACGCAGCCTGCGGTCGCCGGGTCACAGACCGCCGACTCGCAAGGCCCCGCCACCCCGCCATCGCAGCTCTTCGGCGCGTGCACGCACCCGCTCGCGGGGTCGCAGGAGTCCGCGGTGCAAGGGTCGTCGTCGCTGCACCCGCCCGCGGCGATCGCCGTGAACTCGCACCCCTTTCCGGGAACGCAGGTGTCGACGGTGCACGCGTTCCCGTCGTCGCAGACCAGCGCCTGCCCGCCCACACAGGCGCCGAGCACGCAGCGGTCCGCGGTGGTGCACGGCTCGCCGTCGTTACAGACCGAGCCGTTCACCGGGGTGTGCGCGCAGACGCCGGTCTGCGCCACGCACGCGTCGACGGTGCAGGGGTTTCCGTCGTCGCAGTCCACGTCGGGCGCCACGCAGGCGCCGGCCGCGCAGACCCCCTGAGCCTTGCACGGCCCCGCGTCGAAGCAGGCCTTCCCCCCCGCGGCCGGGACGCTGACGCAGAGCCCGGTGGCGGCGTCGCAGCTCACGGTGGCGCAGTCCCCTCCAGGCGGGCACGCGACCACCGTGGCCGGGCCGATCACGCAGGCCCCATCCACGCAGCGCGGCACGCCGTTACACAGGTTGCCGTCGTCTTTGCAGTCGGCGTCGCCTGTGCAGGCGCACGCGTTTTCGCCGACGCACGCGCCCGCCTCGCAGTGATCGCCGGTAGTGCAGGCGTTGCCGTCGTCGCAGGCGGTCGCGGCCGGCGCCGCCTTCAGCGCGCATCCGGTCGCGGCGTTACAGGTCCCGACGAGGCAGGCGCCGTCGCCCGGGCAGGCCAGCGCGCTGCCTGCGCTACAGACACCGGCCTGGCACGCCTCGCCTTGGGTACACGCGTTGCCGTCGTCGCAGGGCGCTGAGTTCGGCGTGAAGACGCAGCCGACGCCGGGCTGGCAGGCGTCGTTGGTGCACGGGTTCTTGTCGTCGCAGACCACCGGCGATCCGCCGCCGCACACCCCGCCGCCACAGACCTCCGCGACCGTGCACGGCGTGCCGTCGTCGCACGCAGAGCCGTCAGGAGCTGGGCTCTGCGCGCACTTGCCCGTCGCCGGCTCGCAGGCCACGGTCGCGCAGGGGCCAGCGGGCGCGCACACCACCGCCGTGCCGGCCCTCACCGAGCACTTGCCCGACGCGCACTCCCAGCGGCCCTTGCACGGATCGAAGGCCGCGCCGACGCAGTCACCGTCGCCCGAGCACGCGCAGGCGATGGCCGTCCCCTCACAGCTCGCGCCGACGCAGTGGTCGCCAGCGGTGCAGTCATCGCCGTCGTCGCACGGGCCCGCGGTGGCGACGTGCAGGCACCCCTTCAGCAGGTCGCAGACATCGGTGGTGCAAGGGTTTCCGTCATCGCAGGCCCCGGCGGGCGGCGTGCACGTCCCCGCCTGGCAAACGGCGCCATCGGTGCAGGTCCCCGCCTGTCCGCAGCTCGCGCCGTCGGGCGCCGCGCCGGTGACGCACTCGCCGGACGCGGGAGCGCACACCAGCGGCTGGCACGGGTTATCCGAGGGCGGGCAGACGACGGCCGCTGCACCGCCCGGCGCGCAAGCCCCTGCCGCGCATCGCAGCCCGCCATCGCAGCGGTCGGGGTCGAAGGCGTCGCAGTCCGCGTCGACCACGCACGCGCAGGCCCCGCTCCCGCCAGCGCAGACGCCGGCGCCGCAGGTCTCGCCGCTGGTGCACGGGTCATCGTCCACGCAGGCGACGCCGTCGGGCTTGGGCTCGACCGCGCACCCGGTCGCGGGCCGCCTCCTCGGTCTCCGGCGGCCAGGGGCGCGTCA
>CAZNZH010000708.1:0-3389 GCA_964577445.1 uncultured Myxococcales bacterium | reverse complement strand
CGAGGAGGACCCGGTGGCGAAGAAGGGCAAGTTAGTCGGGAAGGGGCGGCGCAGCGGCGGGCGGGGTGGGACGTCCGGGCTGGGCGGGTTGCCGCAGCAGCCGCGCGCGCGTTGGTCGCTGGCGATGGTGTGCATGCCGCTGGAGCTCGACGTCGCGCAGATGTTCGAGGTGGTCATGGTGTTCGATCACCAGGGGGGCGTCCGCGCGTCGGTGGTCTCGCTGCGCCCCGCCTCGGTCACCGACGCCGCGGCGGCCTTCGAGGACGCGATGCGTCGCCCGATCGCGCCGTTTTTGCCCGCGCGCCCGGTCGTCCTGGCGGTCCCCGCGGCCCTCGCCGACGCGGTGGCACCTGTCGCTCAGCGCGCGGGCGTCGCGCTGGCCGTTCAGCCCACAGACCACCTCGCAGCGGGCTTCATCGACATGGCGAGGCGCTCGGGGCATGCGTTCAACGACGCCACCATCATGGGCGTGCCGCCCGCGGTCGAGCTTGATTTCGCAGCCGCGGCCGCCGAGTTCGCCGCTCGTGCACCGTGGCGCTTCATGGGCGACGAGCTGGTCTTCGAGATCCTCAGCGCGGATCGACCGCTGGGCTTCCGGTTCGCGGTCGTGCTGGGCTCGCTCGGCGAGGTCTTCGGGCTGGCGCTCTACCAGTCGATGGCCGACGTCGAAGGGCTGGCGAACGCGACGGGTGCCGAGGGGCTCCAGACACCATCGCGCGCGCTCTTCCTCCTGGACGCCGAAGAGACCGAGGAGCCGGTGCGCGAGCTCTTCGCGCATCGGCGCTACCCCCTGACCGAAGACCGCTACCCCTGCGCGGTGGCGACGGACGGCGGTGCTCACCGCCGCGAGCTGAACGCCGAGGACGCCGCCGAGCTGCGGACGGGGATCGCGGTGATGGCGGCCTACTTCCAGCGCACGCTGACCGCCGAGGGGTTCGCGGCATCCGAGACGACCGCGGTGGCGCTGGGCGAGCACAGCTACACCGTCCGCCGCCATCAGCTCCGAGACGCGACCGAGTTCAGCACCATGGGGATCGAGCAGCTCTGTGATTTCGACGTCTTCACGTCGATCATCGACCTCCCCGCCAGTTGGGCATCCAGCATCGCGATGCTCCCGCTGCGAACGGAGCGCTCAGCTCCGGGTGAGCCGTCCACTGCGCTCGTGTTACGGAGCACGAAGGCCAACATCACGCGGGCCATGCGGCGCCTGACCGCTCCTGAGTTCTTCTTCGTGATGAGCATTCCCGGTGAGCTCCCCTGGCTCGTGGTCCTCGACCCCAAGGGGGTTTTCCACGTGTGCGCCCTGCCTCCGAGAGCCGAGGAGCGCATCGAGCGCCTCTCCGTCGCACAGCAACCGCTGACGCTGATCTTCTCCGGGGGAGGGATGAAGCGGAACACGGGCCAGGTCCGGCTCGGCGACATCGTCGGCGGATGCATGGTGTGGCCCATCCGGCCGCCCGACCTGCGCGAGCCCATCCCGTCGCCGTTCCCACGGGACGAACGCTTCATCTTCGAGGTCAGCATCGACGGCATCGAGCCACGCATCTGGCGTCGCTTCGCGCTGCCCACCGACGCGACGTTTGCTGCGCTGCACGCGGCCATCCAGGTCAGCGGCGACTGGGGAGGAGGGCACCTGTGGGAGTTCCGCGCCGGCCGCGGGCGCACCGCAGAGCTGCTGGCCCGCGCGAGGGGAACGGACGCGTGGGACGACGACGACGCGGTGCGCGACAATCCCCCGTTGCACAGCTTCTTTCGCGACCGGCGCGCGCGGCGATGCGGCTATCTGTACGACTTCGGTGACTGCTGGGAGCTGACGATCCAGATGAAGAAGGTGGAAAAGGCACCCGGCGCGGGCTGGGAGTTCCTCGGCGGCGCACGCGCGTTCCCGCCTGAAGACTGCGGCGGCGTCTCCGGCTACGAAGCGTTCGCCGAGGCCCTCGATGACCCTGAGGACGAGCTCGCGGACTGGGCCCAGCGATGGGACCTCGAATCCTTCGACGCGGCCGCGGTTCGAGAAGCCTTCGCCGCCCTCGCGAGCCACACGGGCGGCGAGTAGCGAGGTCCGGGCGCGCGCCGCACCGCTGCGGCACGGCGCCGCGGGCTCGCCGAGCCAACCTTGACAGGGCTGCGCCGCCTCTGGACACTGCGTCCGGTGACGACGTCCTGCCTCACGGCAGGAAGTGGGCGGCCGCGATGACCAAGCCCGGTACCAGTTCAGATGCCAAGCGCTCACCGCTGCTGCGGATCCGCGAGTCCCTAGGGTTTCAACTCGCAGAGGTGGCAGCCCACTGTGGGTGGGCGCCAGCATACCTGCGCGAGCTTGAGGGCGCATCCGATGTCGACGACAGCGTCGCAATGAAGCTCAGCGACACTTATGGGATCGACGTCGTGCGCGTGCTCGAGGGGCACGAGGCGGACCTGCCGCCGGTCGGACTCCGCGCGCTGTTGCGAGCGCAGGCCGAGGTGCTCGACGCCGAGAGCCGGTTCGCGATCGCCAATGCAGCAGCCGTTGCGTCCGACGCAAGTCAACTCCGGAAGCTCCTCGACGAGCCGCTGGGCTGGAAGGCGATCTCGCAGTGGTTCAAGCACAATCCAGACTACTCCCATCCGCGTCACGGGACGCCTGAGGTCCTTGCCAAGCAAGTGAGGCGCGGCATCAAGCTCGCGGATGGCCCCATTCGATCCGTCCTCCTCGATGTCGTAGCAAAGCTCAGCATCCATGTGGTCACAGCAGAACTGGCACCGCACATCGATGCCATCAGCTTTGCAACATCGCGTACGGGCGGCGTGATCGTTCTCAACCGCTGTGGCGCGCACGCTCGCAACGCATTCGGGCGGCGCGTCACGCTCGCACACGAAGTTTGCCACATCCTCTTCGACCGCCCCAAGATGCGCGGCTTCGACGACTTCTGCACGGTCGCGAAGGCAGGCCGCACCTCGCTACAGGACAAACGCCTGTCGACGTTCGCCGAACTTGAGCGCCGCGCACGAGCCTTTGCCGTATACCTGCTCGCGCCACGGGACGCACTCCGCGACGCCTGGGAGCAGTTGGAGGGGACGCCGGCCCCGCGTCGGGTTCGCCTCCTCATGGAGCACTTCGGAATGGGCTACGAGGCGGTTCGCGCCCACCTCGACAGTTGTAAGCTGCTCGCGATCGACGAGCCGATGGCCCGCGTCGAGACCGACGTACCCCCCTCCTGGGAGGAACGCGACCCGCTTCCTATCGCTCGCGGGGAGGGCCTTGAGGCAGTCCCGCTCAGCCGTCGCGGAGACTTCACGAGCCTGGTCATGCGGGCGTGGCGCCAGGGCGTGATTTCCGAGTCGGGAGCGCGCGAGGCGCTGCGCGTCGAGCTTCGCCACTGGCCATCTGCCCGCGACCAACTCCTCGC
>CAZNZH010000707.1:0-3404 GCA_964577445.1 uncultured Myxococcales bacterium | reverse complement strand
ATCGTCGACGACGAGCGTAGCCTCCGCGAGTTCCTCGAGATCTTCCTGCGCAAGGAGGGCTACGAGGTGAGCCTCGCGTCCAATGGCCGTGACGCCATCGACCGCCTCGAGCGGGGCGAGGTCTTCGATCTGGTGCTGACCGACCTGATGATGCCGCAGGTCGACGGGCTCGGTGTCCTCGAAGCGGTGAAAGACCGCGCGCCCGATACGCAGGTGCTGGTGATGACCGCGTTCGCGACGACGGACACGGCCATCGACGCGATGAAGAAGGGCGCCTTCGACTACGTGCAGAAGCCCTTCAAGGTCGACGAGATCAAGGTCGTCATCGAGAAGGCGCTCGACCAGCGGCGCCTGCTCGAAGAGAACCGCCAGCTCCGCGCGCAAGTCCACAAGCAGTATAGCTTCCACAACATCATCGGCCGCTCGCCTCGCATGCAGCAGCTCTTTGAGTTGGTGCGCCGCGTCGCCGATACGCGCACCAGCGTGCTCATCACCGGAGAGAGCGGCACCGGCAAGGAGTTGGTGGCGCGAGCGCTTCACCACGGGTCGCGGCGCCAGGATTTCCCGATGGTCGCCGTGAACTGCGGCGCCATCCCTGAGAACCTCATGGAGAGCGAGCTCTTCGGGCACACGAAGGGTTCCTTCACCGGGGCGCACGTCGCCAAGATCGGTATGTTCAGCGCGGCGAATCAGGGGACGATCTTCCTCGATGAGGTCGGCGAGCTGCCCATGCACCTGCAGGTCAAGCTGCTGCGGGTGTTGCAAGAGCGGCGCATCCGCCCGGTCGGCTCAGTTCAGGAGGAGCCCATCGACGTGCGCGTCATCGCCGCGACAAACCAGGACCTGGAGGAGGCGATTCGCAGCGGGCGGTTTCGCGAGGACCTCTATTACCGCCTCAATGTCATCCGCCTGCGTTTGCCGCCGCTGCGCGAGCGGCGCGAGGATATTCCGCTCATCGCGAGGCATTTTCTCAAGCGCTTCGCCACCGAGATGGACCGCGCCATCGAGGACTTCTCGCCAGAGGCCACCGAGCTCCTGCTGGCCTACGATTTCCCGGGAAACGTGCGCGAGCTTGAGAACATCGTCGAGCGCGCGGTGACCTTCGAGACGACGCGCGCGGTGACCCGCGAGAGCCTGCCGCCCAGCGTCGCTAACGGTGACACGCGCCTGCGGGGCCTCACGTCGGAGTTGACCGTGCCGCCGGAGGGCATGGACCTGGAGGGGTTGCTGGCGGAGCTCGAGCGTGGGCTGCTGGTCCAGGCCCTCGAGCGCACCGGCGGCAACCGCACCGAGGCCGCCAAGCTGCTCCGGATCTCCTTCCGATCGCTGCGCTATAAGCTCGATAAGTACGACATCAACACCGGGGACCGCGATGGCCCGTGAGCGCCAGGCTCCCGGCCGCTCCGCCGCGCGCAACGTCGCAGGCGCCATCGCAGGCGCCGTGCTCGCCGTGCTGGCGTCGCCCTACCGCTTCGTTCAGTGGCTCGCCGAGTGGCTGACGTGGTGGACCGCGTCCAGCCGCCACCGCATCACCCTGCTCATCCTGCTCGGGGTGGCGCTGCTGGCCGGTCTGCTCACGCGAACCAGCCGCCTCGACCTGCGCCTTGACGCGGCCCGCACCGAGCGAGCCGAAGACGCCGAGACCTCGTACCTGCCGCCGCCCATCGCGCTGGAGGCGCTCTCCCTCGGTCGCCCGGCCTTCATGGCCGACATGGTCTTCATCCGCGCCAACTTCTACTTCATCAGCCACCTCTTCACCGACCGCATCTTCAAGTGGCTCGACCTCTACGTGGAGACGATGCTCGCCCTCGACGAGACGAACCCCCGCGTCTACGAGTGGGCGAGTCAGACGGTGAAGTACGGCCAGCTCATCTCCAATGAGACCTTGGAACGCTCGAACTACTACGCTCAGGAGGGCATCGAGCGTTTCCCGGATGCGTGGCGCCTCTACTTCGATATCGGCTTCAACTACTACCTTGAGTGGAAGGTCGATTCGCCGGCCGAGCGCGACGCGATGCGCAAGAAGGCGTTGCCTTACTTCTCCATCGCTGCGGCCCTACCGGGCTCGCGCATGGACCCGAACTTCGTCACCGAGCTCTACCTGCAGCAGAGCGATGTCGAGATGGCGCTCTTTCACGCGTACTTGCGCTACTGGGAGGCCAGCGACCGCGAGAAGGCGGCGTTGCGCGAACGCATCGCCGCCTTTGAGTCCCAAGCGGCGTCGGAGCGCTTGGAGTCCGTCGAGAAGCGCTGGCGCGAGCGCTTTCCGTTCCTTCCGTACTCGCTGTTCGTGCTGACCGGGCCCGATCACGACCTGCGCGTCCCGACGTCGTGGACCGACCCGACCGCGGTGGCCGAAGCACAAGCCTCGGAGCCTGCGTCCGGGAGCCCCGAGGAGACTCCATGATCGAAGGGAAACGCGTCCTTATCACCGGTGGCGCCGGTTTCATCGGCACCACCCTCGCGCTGCGGCTGGTGGAGGCCAACGACGTCGTCATCTTCGACAACCTGCACCGAAACGCCATGGGCGGCAGTGGCCTTGAGGGTCACCCGCGGCTGACCTTCATCCAGGGCGACGTGCTCGACGCGGACGGGCTGCGGGCGGCCGCTGAGGGCTGTCAGCACATCATCCACATGGCGTCCATCGCCGGCGTCGACACCGTGATGAAGAACCCCGTGCTCACGATGAAGGTGAGCCTGCTGGGCACCTACCACGCGCTCGAAGCCGCCCATGCCACAGGGATCGTCGAGCGATTTATCGACTTCTCCACCTCGGAGGTCTTCGGCCGCTACGCCTTCCGCGCGACCGAGGGCGACGCGACCGAGCTCGGCGCGGTCGGCGAGGCGCGCTGGACCTACGCGGTGTCGAAGCTCGCGACCGAGCACCTCGCGCTCAACTACCACAAGCAGTACGGCCTGCCGGCGCTGTCGATCCGGCCTTTCAACATCTACGGGCCGCGCCAGGTGGGGTCCGGCGCGGTGCATCACTTCATCGCCCGGGCGCTGCGCGGCGAAAACCTCACCATTCACAACGACGGCGCGCAGATCCGCTCGTGGTGCTACATCGACGACATCGTCGACGGCATCCTGCTGACGCTGAGCGAAGAGGGCGCGGTCGGCCAGGCGTTCAACATCGGAAACCCGCGCTCGACGGTGACGATTCACCAGCTCGCCCGCGAGATTGTCCGCCTCTCGTCGTCGTCGAGCCGCCTTGAGTACGTCCCGTGGAACTTCCCCGACGTCGAGCTGCGCGTGCCCAACATCGACAAGGCGCGGGCGGTGCTGGGCTTTGAGCCGCGCATCGACCTGGAAGAGGGCCTGCTGCGGACGATCTACTGGTATCGGGGCCACCAATGACCCTGCCCTTGCACACGCCCGTGCTGGGGGCCGAGGAGGAGGCCGCC
>CAZNZH010000706.1:0-3406 GCA_964577445.1 uncultured Myxococcales bacterium | reverse complement strand
CTGCTCAGATCCTGCAGAATGTTGCGGACTGCGTCGGCGTCGGCCTTCGCCTGGACGGGCTGGGCCAGTGACCACTGAGTGCCAGCCTTCTCCAACAGGACCTTCGGCCCCTCCTTTCGGGTGACTTCGATCTTGTTGGCGCGGTCCTGCTGGAACCGCATGACCGAGCGATCCTGGTAGGCTGCCGGAGGGGACAGGAGCTGCGCGGCTTCCTCTTCGCGCACGACCGCGACCACTTCTTCCGCGGCGTTGCGGACGTACACCATCTTTCCGCTCGCACTGTTCGGGCCGACCAGGAGCGTCACAGGCGCGAGCTCGCCCTTGCGCGTCAGCGTCACCTTCGCGCGGGGCTTGTCCCAGTTGAACTGGGCCAGCGGGTCGGTCGGATCGGCGAAGTCCGCGGCACGCATGTTCTGGATGGTGCGGAGCAGCTCGTCGACCGCGGAGCCATCGGCAGTCGCGCCGCTCGCCAGCGTCCACTCGTCCTTGTCTGACCGCGTGAGGGCGTAGCTGCCGTCCTCGATCTGTGCCTCGATGCGCGTCACGTTCGACGGACTGTCGATTTTCGTGAGGGCCTTGTCGCGCAGCTCGGAAAGCTGTGGCGAGAGCTCGTTCACCGTGTACTGCGGCAGCGTAAAGACGGCCGGGCTGTTCTCCAGCTTGGCGAAGTAGTTGCTCTCGTCCGCGGCGCCGCCGACGAGCAGCACGAGGGTTTTCTCCTCGGTCGAGGGCTGCGTATCCGCGGGACGGGTCGCGCCGGCATCGCCGGGTTTGAATTTCGCAGGCACCTGGCGGGTTGTTTCCACGGCCACGCGGAGACGCGGGCGATCGAGCCCGTAGATCCGCAGGTTGGACGGCTTGTCATCCTTCCATTCCTGCACATTGAGATTCGTGAGCGGCCGGATGACGCGCTCGGAACGATCCTTGTCCGCACGGCTGCGCCCGGGGGCTTCGACGATCCAGTCCTCACCCGCCTTGGCGAGTTCGAACGTCTTGAGGCCCTCCACCTTGACGCGGCGGACATCCTTGAGCTCGAACTTGAGCACGCGCTTGTCGCGGAGCGCTTCGAGACGCTTGTCGAACGCGCTGGTCAGGTCGGTCTGCGCTTCGTAGACCTTGCCATCGCTGCCCCTGGCGACGTACGTGCCCTTGCCCGTCGGCAGACGCTTGCCCACGAGCAGTTCGGCCTCGAGTTTGTCACCTTTGTACAGCCGCACGGTCGCCGAGGGCTTCTCGAGCCCCGACACCGCGGGCGACGGGCGGTCTTTCGCATCCTTGTCATACGCGCGCGACCACTTCACGTCCGCAGCCTTGTCGACGATCGCGTTGACCTCGAAGGTGTTCGCCCCGGCGTCGATCGGTTCGACCATCCGCCAGTCGTTGTCCTCCTTGCGGAAAGTGAACGTACCGTCGTCCGACACGAGCTGGACACGGTCGATGCCCGCCGGCTTGGGATCAAACAGCTGCCGCGCGGCCACTTCTTCCGTCTTCTTGGCCTCTTCCGCTCCGACGAGGTCCCAGAAAACGTAGCCGCCGACCACCAACGCAACCACGGCCAAAATGAGCGTTGTCTTCGTGTTCATGGATTCACTTTCTCCGCACGATCATCACAGCACCGCCAACGACCAGCACCGCCACCGCCCATCCGAACGTCACCGCCAGGATGGCCGTACGGCTGCGGATCGCCGGGACCAACGGAATATCAGCCGGGCCGGCCGCGATCAGTTCCGGGCGCCCACCGAGCCAGTACATCGCGTTGATGATCAGTTCGGCATTCTCCGTCGGAGGCGGCGCCGTCACCAGCTTCGACTGTTTACCCTCGATCCGCATGACGCGTTGCGTCAGGTAGTCATCGCTGAGCGACATGCCCGTGCCCAGCACGACGACCTTCGTGCCCGTCTTGCTGTTCTCGGCCGAAACGCCGATGGGGAACGGCGGCGCGATGGAACTGCTTTCCTCGCGGGTGAACGAGCCGCCGTCGGGAGAACGCAGCGCCTTGATCAGGCGGCCGACGTCCTGCTCGGCCCACGCGTTCACGGAGCCGGACGGGATCTCCACAATAGGCGTGACACTCACATCCGCCGGAACCTTTTCTGCCACCTTCACCGGGCACAGCTCACGCATGAGCACGCGGCGCTGGCGAAGCGGGCTGCCGATCGGATTGTCGGGGTTGAAGGCGTTCACCGGCATGTAGTACCACTGCATCAGGTTGATGCTGTAGTGGCCTGGATTGCGGGTGTCGGCCACGACCGGAATGACCCGGTAGCTCTCCATCACGTCGATGCCCCACTGCTCCTGGAGCATCTGGTCGTACTCGTACTTGGGCGGCGGGCCGAACGGCGTGGTGGGTTCGAACACCGCGAGGAAGATCGCCCGCCCGTCCTTGGCCAGTGCTTCCTTGACCTTGTTCAGTTCCGCCTCGCCGAACGACTTCTCCTGCTGCGGCATCATGAAGTTCGGCTGCTGCTGCGACGCCGGAGGCAGAATGACGTAGATCGGCTTTGTGCCTTCTTCCGGCTCCGGACGCTTGGCGCCGTCGCCCTCGGCAGCCAGGTTCCAATCCTTGACCTTGAAGTTGGCCTGCTCGAGCTTCTCCTTCAGCGTGGAGAGCCGGTCGAGCGGAATGGGGCCGGTGTTGCGGCCGCGCCCCATCTGGCGCATCTGCGGCGGCGGCTCGTTCTCGTAGCCGACGAGAATGATGGTCGCGACCGGTTTATCGCTCTGGAGCGAGAGAATCGCGCTCGAGATCGGGCTGTCCCCGGCGAAGACGCGACGCTGGGCGTCGTCGGCCTTGCCGAACTGCGACGCCATCGGGTCGGCGACCGGCCACATCTCGTCGAAGGTCACGACGCGAACGTCATTATCGTTCTCGACGACAATGATGTTGTCCTGCTGCAGACGCGTGCCGATTTCATCCAGCTTGAGCGCGGGCAGCGCGGTAATCTTCGTTCCAACTTCGTTCAACTTGTCGAGAATCGGCTTGAAGAGCGCGCCGTCGCCGCCTTTCGCCAGCAACTGGGCCTCCCGGCCGTTCTTGTCGATCTTCGCGCTGTCGTCCAGGATGGCCAGGACGTTCACCCTCCAGATGTCGAGTTGCTCGGACACCCGCTGGGCAAGCTGCCGGATCTGCCGGACGTAGTTCTGGAGCTGGTCCTTCGGGACATTCTGCGCGAGGATCTGGCGGAGCGCCTGCGCCGTTGCCGACAGGTCCTCGGCCGACTGTCCGACGACGATGCTGAGAGGCATCTCAGCCACGAACGGACCCTGCTGCGCCCGCACGAGCCACTTCGGGTGGCGTTCCATCGCGGGGTGCGCCTTCACGAATGCATCGACCCGGCTCGACTCCTCCACATGCATGACCCGACGGCGATGGCTATCGCGCTCGACCCGACGCTTTCAAAACGCA
>CAZNZH010000705.1:0-3414 GCA_964577445.1 uncultured Myxococcales bacterium | reverse complement strand
GACGAGCTCACCCGCGGCGTCAACCCCCTGAAAGTCCGCGAATACTTGGCCGCCGGCCTCCCCGTGGCCTGCACGCCGCTGGCCGAGGTGCTCCCCCTCGCCGGCAAGACCGACCTCTTCGTCGGCTCGGACGCCAGCAGCATCGCCGCCTGGGCCAACGATCTGCGCGCCACCGACAGCCCCGAACGCCGCACCGTCCGCCGCCAGAGCGTCGCCGACGACGGCTGGGCCGCCCGCAGCGCCGCGCTGCACGCCCACGTCGCGGCGCTGTGACGCCCGCCCCGCCCACGCGTGTCCTCGTCGTGCTCGGCACACGCCCCGAGGCCATCAAGCTCGCGCCGGTCATCCGCTGCCTCGCCGCCGCACCCGAGCGCTTCGACGTCCGCGTCTGCGCCACGGCCCAGCACCGCGAGCTCCTCGACCAGGTGTTCGGCTTCTTCGGCGTCACCCCCGACTACGATCTCGACCTGATGCGGCCTGACCAGTCGCTCTACGATCTCAGCGCCCGCTGCCTGACGGGTCTGCGCGACGTCTTGGCCGAGTCCAAGCCCGACGCCGTCTGCGTCCAAGGCGACACCACCACGGTCTTCGTCGCCGCCCTCGCCGCCGCCTACGCCCACATCCCGGTCATCCACGTCGAGGCCGGCCTGCGCAGCGGCGACCGCGAGGCCCCCTTCCCCGAGGAGATGAACCGCGTCCTCACCGGTCACCTCGCCCGCTGGCACTTCGCCCCCACCGAGCGCGCCCGCCTCGCCCTGGCCGCGGAGGGCATCACCGACGGCGTGCACGTGGTCGGCAACACGGTCATCGACGCGCTGCTGCTCGCCCGCGACCTCATCGCCCGCGGCCAGGCCGGCCCCATCGCCGAACACTTCGCCTACCTGGGCGACCGCCGCACCGTCCTGGTCACCGGCCACCGCCGCGAGAGCTTCGGCGACCCCATCGAGCAGGTCGCCCTCGCCCTCGCCGACGTCGCCAGCGCCCGCCCGGACACGGCCTTCGTCTACCCGGTCCACCCCAACCCGCATGTCCGCGAGCCGATTCA
This sequence comes from uncultured Myxococcales bacterium, assembly GCA_964577445.1. Lineage (GTDB taxonomy): Bacteria > Myxococcota_A > UBA9042 > PHBI01 > JACKFB01 > JACKFB01. Next base: position 2,369 of record CAZNZH010000705.1, on the reverse strand, counting down.
CCGCCTGCTCGGCGGGCTGCCGAACGTCCACCTCATCGAACCCCTCGATTACCCATATCTCGTCTGGCTGCTCGAGCGTTGCCACGTCGTCGTGACCGACTCCGGCGGCCTCCAGGAAGAGGCGCCGGCCCTCGGCAAGCCCGTCCTGGTGACCCGCGACGTGACGGAGCGCCAGGAGGGTGTCGACGCCGGCACCGCGCGCCTGGTCGGCACCGATCGCGCGCGCCTCAGGACCGAGCTGAGCCGCCTGTTGGACGACGACTCGACGTGGCAAGCGATGGCGCGCGCGGTCAACCCCTACGGTGACGGCCACGCCAGCGAGCGCATCCGCGACCTCCTGCGGCCTCCGAGCTAGTTCGGGTTTCAGGCGGAGCACGCCACGGGGCTTTTGTGGTTGCCCGAGCCGCGCGCGCCTGCCTAAGCTCTCGGCCCGGTGCTGCACACACCCACTCGCACAGCATCACGTTCACCGGAGAACACATCATGGCAAACCGCCTCAAAGACGCGGCCACACTGGCTGCCATCTGCGTCGCCACCGTATTTTGCGGCGCAGCAAACGCAGCCGATTGGGCTTGGCCGGGCGAGATCTCGTTCGCCGAGGCCTTCAACCGCATCAACGGCACCGAGTACGACGCCGGCAGCGACTCGGGCCTGACCACGGTGCTCGCAGACCACGGCGCGCCCATCGACAGCTTCTGGAACCTCGGCCTGCTCGAGCAAGTCCAGGTCTTGGCCTGGGACACGTCGTCGCAGTCCAGCCTCTTCGTCGACGTCTACGTCGAGGGCGAGATCGTCAGCTTTGAGCTGGCGGCGTCTGGCCCCTGGACGCCCCCGACCCGCGGCTGGTGGGCCAGCAGCGGCAGCTCGGTCGTGGACCTCCGCGCGCTCTACGAGGCCGAGGGCTTCGACCCGTGGGCTCCCTTCCAGCTCCGCGTCGGCGACGTGATCGTCGGCCCCGACAACGCCGTCCGCGCCGACGGGCTCGAGCGCGGCGAGTTCCTCCTCGGCTATAACGAGGGCGGCGTCGACGCCTACGACGGCGACCTCAACGAGCCGGTCCTGCTGGGCCTGCTGCCTCAGGCCGCGCGCCTTGAGTGGTGCCCGGACGGCTACACCGTCATCGTCGGCACCGAGGGCGACGACGTGCTGGTCGGCACCAAGGGCAACGACTGCATCTACGGCTTGGGCGGCAACGACGACATCCGCGGCCGCGGCGGCGACGACCGGATCTACGGCGGGCGCGGCCAGGACACGCTGCGCGGCGGCCCGGGCAACGACCTGATCGTCGGCGGCGCCGGTGACGACTTCGCGCGCGGTGGCGCTGGCGACGACGTCATCCGCGGCGGGGCCGGCCACGACAACCTCGGCGGCGGCGCTGGCGACGACGGCGTCTACGGCGACGAGGGCGACGACATCATCCGCGGCGGCCAGGGCTCCGACGAGCTGGCCGGCGGCGAGGGCTCCGACTGGCTGATGGGCGGCCCCGGCGACGACGTGGTGTTGGGCGGCGAGGGCGACGACGAGGTGCGCGGCGGCTCCGGCAACGACGTGGTGTCCGGCGGCGCGGGCGACGACCTCGTGTCGGGCGGCAAGGGCGACGACGTCCTCCTCGGCGGCCCGGGCCGGGACGAGCTGCGCGGTGGCGCGGGCGACGACTACCTGGGCGGCGACGCAGGCGACGACGAGCTGCGCGGCGGCAATCAGCACGACTACCTCTACGGCGGGGACGGTTACGACGTGCTGCGTGGCCAGGGAGGCGCGGACGTGTGCGTGGCGGGCGAGAAGCTCTACACCTGCGAGTCCACGGCGCCGGCCACGATGACGCCGATCTCGGCGGGCATCTTCGCCTGGAGCACCCCGGGCACCCGCGCCGACGGCTCCCCGCTCGCGGCCGCCGACTCCAACGACGCCCTGCTCTACGCGCCCGGCACCGCCGGCTACCCGCTCGGACTGGGCGGTCAGGCCGCGGTCGTCTTCCTCGGCGCGGTGGTCAACGGACCCGGCGCCGACCTGCGCATCTGGGACGCCGGGCTCGGCGACTCCGGCGTCGAGAGCGCTCAGGTCTTCGCCCGTGACGAGGCGGACGGCTCGTGGGTGCTCCTGGGCACCGCCGGCAACGCCACGATCGCCGGTGACGACGGCGCGACCGAGCTCGATCTCGGCGATCTCTCGTTCGCCTGGTCCTTCCTGGTGGTCGACACGACGCCCACCGCCGGGCTCCCGGGCGCCGCCGACGGCTTCGACCTCCACGGCGTGGTCGGCCTCAACGGTCTGCCGTAGCGATGCGTGGGGCGACCGGCGTGGGGGATCTCTAGCCCCCCCGGCCGCCCCACCCCGGGGCACCCCGCGGGGGTGCCCCACCAAGCGAC
>CAZNZH010000704.1:0-3417 GCA_964577445.1 uncultured Myxococcales bacterium | reverse complement strand
CGGCGCGGAGAGCCGAGGGCAGCGCCTCCAGCATCGTCCAAGCGCGCCCGATGCCCGCCTCTTCCAGCAGGAACTGAGCGCTCTCCAAGAGCTCCAGTATCAGATCGAGCCGCGCTATCGAGCGACGCGCGCGCCCCTCCTGCTCGCGGAGCTGGGCGTCCCTGTCCTCGGCGGCCTGCAGCGACGCCTCGCGCGACTCGAGCAGCCCTCGGTAGCGGTCGCGCCACGCGGTGCGAGCCGCCGCGAGCCGCTGGTCGACCGCGGCCTTGAGTCGCGGGCTGCCCGGCGCGCCCGCGTCCAGCCACGCGCGCCCGACCGCTCGGCAGGCCAGCTCGCCGTAGCGCTCGAGCGCGTCCAGGCGCTCCTGGGCCGCGGCGAGCGCGACCCGGGCCGCCTTCGCCGCCGGATGCGCGCCGGTGGAGGACACCATGCCCTGGCGGACGACCGGGCTCTTGCGCAGGCCCGCCAGCACAAAGCACAGCTCCTCCTCCTCCGCCGTCGGTCCCTCCGGTGGCTTGGGGAGCTCCACGCTGACGGAGGCGAAGCTCACGCGTAGCGCTCCGATCTCACGAGCGACCCAGGGCGGCCAGCTCGGCCTCCCGCATGCGCAGCGCCTCGGTCAGCCGTCGGACCTCGCGTCGCATCCGCACCTGCTCCATCGCGAGTCGCACGGTGACCACCAGCTCGCGCTCGTCGACCGGCTTTCGCAGGAAACGGTAGATCTCGCCTTGGTTGATGGCCTCGACGGCGATGTCGAAGTCGCTGCGGCTGGTGATGATGATGCGCATGGAGTCGGGCCAGCGCAGGCGCGCACGCCGCAGCACCTGCAGCCCGTTCATCCGCGGCATCATGTAGTCGCTGAGCACGATGTCGAAGGAGCGCTGTTCCAGCGCCGCCGCGGCCCGGACCGGGTCGGAGTGGTGTACCACCTCAAAGCCGGTCGCCTCCAAGATAGAGCTGACGATGGCGGCCTCGAGGGGGTCGTCTTCGACGAGCAGAATCGTGGCCTCGTCGGCCGCAGTTGCCGGCGTCATCGTGGTCTCCAGCGCGGGATCAGGCTGTGGGAGCTCGAAGGTAGAGTAGGTTAACATCGCGGCGCGCGGATGGCGATTGAGGGTGTGACACCCTCGGCGCCTCAGGCAGCTCCTTCGGGCCCACGGGAGCCCGCGCGGCTTTCGCGAAGCCTCTATCGCAGTTTCGACACCAACGCCTGCACAATCCTGCCGAGATGACCGCCCACCCCCGCCGCACCGCACCATGCCGCTTCGCTGCCGGGGGGCGCCCGTACGGGCTCGAGGTCTGGTCCGGTCCCGGGCGCTCCGGGACGCCGGCCGTGGCGCTGCACGGCTTCACGGGGAGCGGCGCCGACATGGACGCGCTGGCCTCGCGGCTGACGCGCCCGCTGGTCGCCCTCGACCTCCCCGGCCACGGCCGCACGCCGGCGGATCCCGGCGACGACGGCCCGCCATTCGACGCCGTGGTCTCCGAGCTGGCGAGCCTCTGGGGCGACGGCGCGCCCTGGCTTGAGGGGCCGCACGACGCCAAGGCGGCGACCCCGGCGCTGCTCGGCTACTCCATGGGCGGGCGGCTGGCCCTGGCCCTGGCCCTGGCCGCCCAGGAGCGCTTCTCAGCCCTGGTCCTCATCGGAGCCAGCCCCGGCCTCGCGGACCCGGAGGCGCGGGAGGACCGCCGCCGCGCCGACGCGCGGCTCGCCCGGCGGGTCGAGGCTCTGGGCGCCGCCGCCTTCGCCGACGAGTGGGCCCAGCACCCGCTCATCCGCTCGCAGGGCCGCACGCCCGAGCCATTCCGAGCCGCGATGACCGCCCGCCGCGCCGCCAACGACCCTCGGGGCCTCGCGGCCAGCCTGCGCGGGTGCGGCCTCGGCCAGATGACACCGCTGCATGGGCGGCTGCCCTCGCTGACGTTGCCGGTGTTGCTGATGACCGGCGCCGAGGACGCGCGCTACGCAGAGGAGGCCGCCGCCATGCTGCGGCTGCTGCCCCGCGCGCGCCACGCCGTCATCCCACGCGCCGGGCACGCGCCGCACCTCGAAGCCCCGGCCCTCAGCGCGGACGCCATCGAGGCGTTTCTGCTGGAGCGCTGACCCTCAGCTCTCTCGTCGCGCCTGGACCGGGCTCACCGCGCTTGCCCCGTCAGCAGCAGCACGCCGCACCCGGACGCCGCGTTCCACCGGTCGTCACGCACGCGGCCGACGCAGTAGGCACCGTGAGCCCAGTCCAGCCGCGCGAGCCCATACTCGTCGTCGCCGATCCGCATGCGGCGCGTCGCGACCAGCGGCCGGCTCGCCTTGCGAATGAGCCGCCGTCCCCCGCTCCCGATATACAGATTCGCCGGCAGGTACTCGATGGCGACCACGCCCACATAATATCCGCCCTCGACGGACACCGAGTCGTACCTCGCCGCCGCCAGGCGAGTCAGCGGCGTGCCCCGCAGCTCACCCAGGGCTTCGGGGGCCCCCGCCGGCAGCCGCCAGACCACGGTCTCGGTCCCATACACCGGCGTCGCGTGGGCCAGCGCCCGCTCGGCGACGCCGGGATCCACGCGCGCCTGGGGGAGCTTGTTCCCGTGCGACGAGCTGGCCAGACCGGCCGTCAGCGTCCCGGCCGGGAGCTCGACGTCCAGGTCCGCCGGCAGGGGCAGCTCCGTCTCGAGCGGCACCAGCCGCTGGCCGTCGATCTTCCACAGCCCAGAGCTGGACGCAGGCACGCCGAGCACCTCGATGCGATCGCGGACGAAGTGCTCGCGCACGCGGGTGGGCACGTCGATCGTGACCTCGACCGACTCAGCGCCGCAGGTCAGCTCGACGCGCTGGACCCCGTTGGGCATGTCGGCCAGCGAGAACTTGCCGGTCTCGTCGGTCGTGGTGCGCACGGCCCCCCAGCGCACCTCGCACCCGCTCAGCGCCTGAAGGGTCAGCGCGTGGACGACCCACGCCACCACCTTCGGCCGCTCGTTGATGACCAGCGGCTCCAGGTCCACGGTGACGCCCAGCTCGGGCATCTGCGTGACCACGCCCGCCGTCGTGTGGTGGTCCGCGGTCGCCTCCAGCTCCCAGGTGAGCCCGGGCCGCGTCTCGAAGAGCGCGAAGCGGCCGTCCGCGTCGGCGATGACGACCCGCGTGCGCGCCTTCCCCTCTGGATCGGCCCGGGGCACGGCGATGACCCGCGCGCCGGCGACTGGGGCGTCGGTGAAGGCATCCACCACCCGCCCGCGCACCGCGGTCGCCCGAAATGTCTCGATGCGGACTGGCGAATCGGAGGGTGTGAGGGCGTCGATGCCCGCGTCGGCGTACCCGGCGCCGGACGCCGTCACCCGGTAGGAGGCGGCCCGGCTCAGCCCGTCGAGGCTGAAGCCGCCGTCAGCGCCCGTCACCGCCTGCGCGGTGGCCTCGTCGCC
>CAZNZH010000703.1:0-3420 GCA_964577445.1 uncultured Myxococcales bacterium | reverse complement strand
ACCAGATCGCCGCCGCCGCGGATCTCGTCGCGGGCCAAGCCGACGAGGCCCGCGCGGCCGTCATCGTGCGCGGCCTCAGCCTGCCCGAGGGCGAGGGCCGAGCCGCCGACCTCATCCGCCCGCCCGCCCGCGACCTCTACGCGTGAGCGCCGCCCCCGCCCACCGCGCCGCCGCTGCCCCAGGCCGCGTCGTCGCGCTCGGCGGCGGCGTCGGCGGCGCGCGCCTCGCCGACGGCCTCGCCGCCGCCCTGCCACCGGGCGCCCTGACCCTCATCGTCAACACCGGCGACGACTTCGAGCACTGGGGCCTCTGCATCGCCCCCGACCTCGACACCGTCATGTATACCCTGGCCGGCCTCGCCCCCGTCGACCGCGGCTGGGGGCTCGTCGACGAGACCTTCCGCGCCCACGCCGCCGTCGCCCGCCTCGGCGGCTCGTCCTGGTTTCACCTGGGCGACAGCGATCTCGGCACCCACCTCGTGCGCACCGAGGCGCTCCGCCGTGGCGACACCCTCAGCCAGGTCACCGACCGCCTCAGGCGCGCTCTGGGCGTGGGTCCCAGGCTCTTGCCCATGGCCGACGGCCCGCGCCCGACCACCATCGTCACGCCCGACGGCGAGCTGAGCTTTCAGGACTGGCTGGTGCGCGAGCGCGGCCTGCCGCCGGTGGACGCCGTGCGCTTCAGCGGGGCGCCGGAGCCCGCGCCCGGCGTGCTCGACGCCCTCGCTGGGGCCGACCTCATCGTCATCGGCCCGTCCAACCCCTACGTCTCCATCGACCCGATCCTGGCGCTCACCGGCGTCCGCGAGGCCCTGGCCCGCCGCCCGGTGGTCGCGCTGAGCCCCATCGTCGGTGGCCGCGCCGTCAAGGGCCCGCTGGCCGAGATGATCCCCCGCCTCGCGTCCGAGCCCGCCTCCGCCGGGGCCATCCGCCGCCACTACGGCGCGCTCCTCGACGCCATGGTGGTGGAGGCCGGCGACGAGGGCCTCATCGCGGACCTCCCGGTCCTGGGCGCCCAGACCGTGATGAGCGACCGCGCGGACCGAGCGCGCCTTGCCCGTGAACTACTTGATTTTGCTGGGGAAAACGCCGCATGAACCCGCCCCGCGCAGAGGGCGTCTGGGCGCTGGTCCCGGTCCGACGCTTCACCGAGGCCAAGTCGCGGCTGGCCCCAGCGCTCTCGCCGCGAGCCCGGGCTCAGCTCGCGCGCGGGCTCTTCGACCACGTCCTCGGCACCCTCGACGCCCAGGGCCAGCTCGCCGGCGTGCTGGTCGCCACCGACGGCGAGGACGTCGCCAAGGCCGCCCGAGCCCGCGGCGCCGCTACTCTGCGCGACGGCCCGCCCCAAGGCCTGGGCCGCGTCGTCGACCGCGGGCTGGCGCAGCTCGCGTCGCGCGGCGCCTCGCGCGCGCTGGTGCTGATGGGCGACTTGCCGCTGCTGAGTACGGCCGACCTCGACGCCGCGCTCGAGGCCATGGCGCGCTTCGCGGTGGTCATCGCGCCCGACGCCGAAGACCGCGGCACCAGCGCCCTAGGCCTCGCCCTGCCGGCCGCCTTCCCCACCAGCTTTGGCCTCTGGGACAGCTTCTACCGCCACCGCGCCTCGGCCTCGGGCCGCGCCCTGAGCCTGGTCGTGCTGCGACGCGAAGGGCTGGCCCGAGACGTCGACACGCCAGACAATCTCGATCTAATCGACCGCCGCTGATCTCGGGCTGTGCTGCGTCGCAACAGCGCTCACTGCGGGCGGCTGGCGTCCTCGTAGCGAAAGCGCGGGTCGGCCACCAGGGCGCTGTAGCTGCCGAAGCGCTCCGGGTCGGTGATCTGGTCCAGGGCCTCGAGGGGGTCGGCGTCGGCGGGGCCGTCGAAGCGGCGCAGGACCTCGTAGCGCGTGTTGCGCTGGACCGGGACGCGGCCGGCGTCGCGGATGAGGCGGCGCAAGGTCGCGGGGGTCATGAGCTGGCCGTGGCCGGCGCCCGCGCTGGTCGAGATGCTCTCGTTGATGAGCGTCCCGCCGAGATCGTTGACGCCGCAGGAGAGCAGCCACTGGGCGACCCGCGGGCCCTCTTTGACCCACGACGCCTGGATGTTGCGGAAGGTCGGGCCCAGCATGAGGCGCGCGATGGCGTAGAGGCGAATCACGTCGTCGCCGGTGGGGCCGGGCGAGACGCTGGGCTGGGTGGCGCGGGCGAACATGGGGGCCTCGTGGTGCACGAAGCTCAGCGGCACGAACTCGGTGAAGCCGCCGGTCTCCTTTTGGATGGAGCGCAAGAGATCCATGTGGGCGATGCGCTGGGCGGCGGTCTCGACGTGGCCGAACATCATCGTCGAGGTGGTCGGCAGGCCGAGCTCGTGGGCGGTGCGGATGACGTGGACCCACTCCGACGTGCTGATGCGGCCTGGGGAGATACGCTGGCGCAGGCTGTCGTCGAGGATCTCCGCCGAGGTGCCGGGCAGCGAGCCCAAGCCGGCGTCGCGCAGGGCCGCGAGGTAGTCGCGGACCGACATCCTCGCGCGGGTCGAGCCGTACTTGACCTCTTCGGGGGAGAACGCGTGCAGGTGCAGGTCGGGGGCGGCGGCTTTGAGGGTCTCGCAGAGATCGATGTAGAGGCGCCCGCGCAGGGTCGGCGGGAGGCCCGCTTGGAGGCAGACCTCGGTGGCGCCGACGGCTTGGGCCTCGAGCGCGCGGCGGACGATCTCGGCGGAGTCGAGGAGGTAGCCCTCTTCGGAGCGGAGATCGCGGGAGAACGCGCAGAACTGGCAGGTCTTGACGCACACATTGGTGAAGTTGATGTTGCGGTTGACGACGTAGCTGACGTCGTCGCCGGCCTGGCGCTCGCGCAGGGTGTCGGCGACGAGGCAGAGGGCCAGCAGGTCTTTGCCGCGGGCGTCGCTGAGGAGCGCGGCGTCGTCACACGACAGCTCGCCGCCCTCGAGGCAGCCGCTGAGCGCGCGCTGCACGCGGCGGTCGACGCCGTCGAGGCAGGCGGTGACTGGGTTTTTCTCGGTTGGGTTCACGAGGCGGCCTCGCGGGTGGCCGGTGCGCCGTGGGGCGTGACGTCACGCGCGAGATCGCGCGGGTGACGCACGTGGGCGAGCCGCTTTCGGGCGATGTCACAGAGCCCGCGCAGGGCCGGGTCGAGGAAGTCGGGGTCGCTCAGGTGGCGCGGGTAGATCGGCAGGCGAGGGCGCAGGAGCAGGCCGCGCCGCTCGCAGGCCTCGGTCAGCGCGTCCAGGTGGGGCCAGGGGTGCTGGGGGTTGATGTAGTCGGGGGTGACCGGTGAGACGCCGCCGAAGTCGTCGAGGCCGGCGTCCAAGAGAGCTTCGGAGGCCCCGGGGCTGAGGTTCGGCGGGGCTTGGACGCTGATGCGGTCCGGCAAGATCAGCCGTGCCAGCGCCACGGTGCGGGTCAGGGACTCGAGAT